>JBBRUM010000066.1:0-11873 GCA_038247815.1 Tepidisphaerales bacterium
ACGTCGGCGGAGAGGAATTGTTCACCGCGGATGACGGCGCGGAGCCCGGCGAGCACTCGGTCGGTGGCTTCGTGTTTCATGATGTACCCGCGTGCGCCGGCGACCATGGCACGGGGGCCGTGGACCTTTTCGTCGTGCATCGACAACACCAAGACCGGAAGCCCGGGCGCGGCGGTTGCGAGCTTTTTGATCAGGTCCAAGCCGGACCCGTCGGGCAGGGAGAGGTCGACGAGGGCGACGTCGGGCTTGGACTCTGCGATAAGCGAGATGGCGTCGGCGAGTTTGGCGGCTTGCCCGCAGACGTGCAGATCGGGCTCGGCGTTGATCATGGCGGCCAGTCCCTGCCGGACGACGGTGTGGTCCTCGACGAGGAAGACGCGTTTTTGGGTGTCATTGGGCATGTTGGGGTCCGTTGTTGGTGTAATGCGGGGCGGGTGTGGGGAGCTGACATCTTACGACGGTTCCGGGGTTCAGCGGGTGGGTGTCGGCTTGGGCGAAGGAGACTTCGGCCCCGATGGTTTCCGCGCGGAAGCGAATGACGCTCAGGCCCATGCTGCGCTGGGGATCAACGGGTTGTCGGGGTAACCCCTTGCCGTTGTCGGTGATCTGCAGAAGCAGGCGGTGTTGTTCTACGGTCAGCGAGAGGCCGATACGGGTTGCGCCGGAGTGTTTGAGTGCGTTGGCCAGGGCTTCCTGGGCGATGCGGTACAGGTGCAGCACGGTTTGTCGCGGCAATTCGGGGGGAGTTCCGACGACGTCGAGGCTGATGTGCTTGCGGGAGACTTCGGCGGTGCGTTCGCGGAGTTCGGAGAGGAGTAGGACGAGGGAATCCGGTTCGAGGGTCATGGGGGCCAGCCCCCGGGCGAGTTGGCGTGTGCGATTGATGGACTCGTTGATCATGTGGACGAGTTTTTTGGCTTCGGCGATGTCATCCGGCGAGGAGTGCGCGAGGTGTCGCGCGAGATTTTCGCCGGAGAGGGCGACGCCGGTGAGGAATTGTCCGAGGTCGTCGTGGAGGTCCTGGCCGATGCGTTGTTGTTCTCGGTCGGCGGCGTCGGAGACTTGGCGCTGCAGGGTGCGGGCCTCGTGGACGGAGAGTTCGGCGCGGGCTCGCGCGTTGTTCAGGGCGGTGCAGAGCGCGGTGAGGACGGTGGCTTCGCCGATGAACATGACCGTTCGGAGTTGCCTCGCCGGGATCTGGGCGAGAAAGTTAAAGGGCGGGTGCATGAATGCGAGGGCCGCGACGAGGGCCAGACAGGTCGCCAGAATTCCGGCCCGGACCGAACCGACGTACGCCGAAACGGTAATCGCCGTCAGCAGAAGCAGAAACGGCGCTTCCTGCAGCAGCACCGAATCCAGCAGATACCGGAGCGTTGCCGCCAGACCCACGGTGATGAAGGGCACGACCCAGGTGCGAAACCGCTCCGATCCGAGCACGCGCCGCAAGACTTTGGCGGGCCCGTCGGGCGGCGCGACTTTTACGACCGTGGTCACTCGACTGCACCGGCTTGGACGAGTTCGGCGCACGCCTCGGAGGTGTTCCGGGGCGGGGGCGAGTTGGCGAATCGCATCGCCAGCCCGAGGGGTTTGAGGTCGGCGAGCGTGCCGGCTCCGTCGCAGACGCCGGCGGCTTCGTCGGGAAACATCACCTTCGCGGTTACGCTGAGGTCCGCCCGTTGCTCGATGAGGAACCGAAGCGCCCCAAGCCCCGTGGCGTTCAGCGAGGCGATGCAGTGGAACACGGCGGTTTGAAACCCGCACCCTAGCTCGCCCGGGCCGGCGCGGACGTTGACGTCCATCCCCGCGGCCACGAGGTACCGCACGAGCGCGGTTTCGCCATGGTCAGCCGCGATGTGCAGCAGCGTGGGTTCCGAGCAGTGCAGCGGCCACGCGAGGTAATCGACGTCGGGGAAGCGTTTACTGAGCAGGCCGGGATCGCGTGCGAGCTGTGCCGCCAGGGCTTTGACGTCGCCGGCGTGGATGGCGAGAACGGCGGGGTGCTGGCCGGCGTGGTCGCCGGTGGCGAGCAGGAGCTTGACGACGCTGTGTTTCTCGGGGGCGTTACGGGCGTAGGTCGAGCAGGCCACGAACAGCGCGTCTGCCAGGACAGGGTCGGCGCCGGCGTCCAGGAGTATCTTCACGATTTCGCCCGAGCCGGTTGCGAGGGTTTCGCAGGCGGCGGTGAGGGCTGTCCCATAGTCGTCGCGGAACATGGCGTTGGGATCTGCGCCGTGCTTGAGCAGGAGCTTGACGGCGTCCACGTGGCCGCGACCGGCGGCCCGGCAGAGAGCCGGGCAGCGTTCCAACACGCCTCCAACGACACGGTCCGCCGTCGCGAGAGACCCATCGGTCGACAACATTTGGCCGAGGACTGTGACGTCCCCGATCTTCGCGGCCGCGACCAGCGCATCGATCCGCGCACTCACCGAAACTCCCTGTTGAAAGACGATGTGACCCAAGCCCGCGTGCCACACGGCATCCGCCGGCGGACGAGTCTTGGCCTGAGCAGTGTAACCGAGACGGCTGAAAAATCACGGGGAATCATCAAGGTACCCCCGCTCCCCCACTCCCGCCGTCGGTGCCCGGCGCCTGCGCACCCGGTCCGATCGCCCCCGCCCCGATCGACAGCAGCAGATTCTGCACGAACCCCCTCGACCACGCCGGCGTGTACCCCGCGATCCCCCACACGTTGGACTCCAGCAGCGCCGTCGTGATGTCCAGCTCAGCCACAAGTATCATTCCCCTGCCCAGTGTGTGCACACGCGGCGGTGGAACCCTGCCCCCTCGAATGGCCAGGGTGTAGTCCGTCACCGAGACCTTGGAAACATCCAGCCCGTATGCCCCAAACGGCGTTCCTGTCAGCAGCGGGTTCGGGGCGGCCAAGACGGTACCAGCCGGGGCGGAAGGGGGAAGCAGTCGCCCGACGACATCGGCAACCCCTTGCTGAGCGGGCTTGTTACCGCCCACCGGGTCGATCAGGAGGACGCCGCCATCGCCGACCCACTGGCGCAGGGCGGTGACCTCGGCGTCGGTCATTCCCACGGCGTCGAGGATGGTCATCGTGGCGATCGGAGTGTTCAGGGGCGGTGGCAACTCGATTGCGGTGGCCGGGGTCACTGCCACGCGGATCCGCGTCGCGAGCTCGAACGCCTGCGCCAGCCTCGCCCACGCGGCCGGCTCGGGGTCCCAGTTCCCGGTGAACTTGATCCGGGCGAGGTTGATCATGCCCGACGGCGGGTCGACGGCGGTCGGCAGAATCGGGGTTTCCACGCGCGCACGCGAGAATGTCTTCCCCGCCGAGTGCACGAAAATGTTCAGCCCCGTCTCCATATTCTGCTGCGACGTCGGGGCCACCCTCCTCAGCCAGCGGATCGACAAGTCCGTCGGCGAGTGCACCAGCACCACCCGGTTCCCGTTGGATACGCCCATCAGCGGCGGCGTCGGGTTCGGCCGGAGCACGAGGGTGTAGATCGGGTGGTCCGGGGGGAGCGGGGCGAGCTCGGCGTGGTCTACGAGCCTGGGGGCGAGGTCACGCACGAAATCGGTGAACGCCTGCGCCCCGGTGTCGGCGTGCGTAAAAAGCACGCCGCCGTGGCGGAGGTACTGCCGGAGGTTGTTCACCTGGTCGTCGGTCAGCGGAATCGCGGCGTTGCCCGACAACATCAGCACCGGCGCGTCCATCCAGTCCTGCCACGGCCGGGTAAGGTCGGACACCTGCCAGTTCATCTGTCGCTCGGTCTTCTGCGAGGCGTACAGGGCGAGGTTGGCCAGGTCGCGGGGGTACCTCTGCCACGGGCCGTCGTACTTGAGCTTGGCCATCATCACCGGCGGCCTGCCGCGAACGAGGAACAGCACGCAAAACGCCGTGTCCGTCGGGCCGGGGTCGACCCTGTCCCACGACCCGTCCGCCCGCTGCTCACGCAGGATCACGTCGGCGATCGCCCGGAACCAGTCCACGTTGCCGAAATACTTGAACCCCGACGCAAGACCCACCCGCTCGATGCTGTACGCGATATAGCCAAAGTGCTGTCGCTGGAACTCGAAGAGGTTGGCGGGAATGGCGAGCTGTTCGAGTCCGCGCTGGATGGCGGCGCGGGTGGGTGCGGCGTCGCGGCCGCGGGGTCCGCGGTCGCCGGTCAGCTGGTCGCCCGCGACGAGCAGCGCATTGACCCCCGCCGCCGTCATTGACCCGCGAATCGTCGACTCGGCTCGGGGATAACCCCAGCCGCCCGTCCGAATGTCCTGCGTCGCCAGCCAGTGCTGCTCGACCATTGTCCAGAACGTCGCCGGCGTATCGATCCCCGCCATCGACGCCGCCCAAATGCCCAGCAAGCCGTACTGCGAATTGGACGTGTCCCACTGCAATGTGTCCTTGGTCTGACCGGGCTTGGCGTCCTGATACCCGAAAGCGCCTTCGATGTGCGCCCGGAGCAGCCACCGCGTGTCGGCTTCCACCGTCGCCCGGTCCTCCGGACGATTGGCAAAGGCAAGGCACTGCAACCTCAGCGACCGCGAATACACCGCCCGATCACCATCCAGACTCGAAGTCTTTACCCGGTCGAGCATCGCCCGCATGCCCGGCGCCCGCGGATCAAGGCGCGGGTCCTGCAGTTCCCTTCCAGCCGCCAGCAGCGAATACACGACTAGTGCGTTGAGCCCCCCTTGCTGGTCGGGGCTGACGTTTTCAAGGGTCTTGGCGGAGAGGTACGGGCCATCCATCTGGGAAAGGAGGAACTCGACTCCGCGCTTGATCGAATCGGTGATGCGTGCCTCGGAGACGGCGGGCTTGAGGTCGCGCGACGGGGCTTGGGGTCGCAGAACGGTCCACGTCGGAATCGGCGGCGGGGGCGCGGGCGCAACCTGAACCGGCGCGACTTGGGTGGCCGGACGCCTCGGCGGAGGGGGGGGAGCGGGCGTCGGGGCAACCACCGGCGCCGGGGCAGTCGGCGCGGCAACGGGGGCGGCTAGGTTCCGTGGCAGGGCCAGAAACCACCAAACTGCCCCGAGCAGCGCGGCCACGAGCACCACCGCCAGCGTTCCAAAGATCACCACCTTCGCGATCGGCCCCATCCCCACTGAACCCCCATACAAAGTCTGCGACCGGCCCTTGTTGTACTCGGCGACGAGCGTCGGCATCGGCGGGCCGACTTCGGGGTCGGCACTCTCCCCGTGATCCAGCACCGCGCCCGACCCCGGAATCAGGACCGTGTTCGAACACTGGGGGCAGATCGCCTTGCGACCGCGAAACGCGACGAGTGACGAGCAACTGCTACAGCGGGCGGTGGCCATGGTGGAAGTCTGCGGTGAACCGTCTCACAACACCGCCATCTTCCCAGGCCTGACACCGTGTCAGCTCGGGGGGCGGTATGCGGGGCGGCGAGGGGGGCGATCAACGCCCCGGCGAGCCCCGAGTGTCGCCGCGCGGGGGCGTGGGGTCCAGCGCGTTCTGCACCAGTTTTACCGCCAGTACCGTCCGCGGCGCCCCCTCGGGCTCCTGCACCAACACCAACGACCCGTCCTCCCGCACCGTCGCAGCCGTCACACGCGGAATGTCGATCGCCCCCACAACCTTCCCCTCGGCGCTGACCACGCCATTGCCGTAAACCAACAAATGCCTGCCATCCGCAAGGTAGGAAATCGACGACCCCGCAAAACGCCGCTCGAGCGGTGGGCGGGCAGCCGACGCGGGAAATACCGCCTCGCGGTCGGCAAACTTTCCCGTCGCCACGTCGTACGTCAACAACACCGCACTCCCACCCCGCTCGAAGTACACCGAAACCCGCAAGCCGTCCGGGGTAAACGCCATGCCCGTCGGGGCCACGGCAAAGTCGGACGCGACTTTCGTCACCGCCACCCGGCGTGGCGCGACCGTCGGGTTGTCGAGATTGACGATAAACAAATGGTGACCGGCGGCGAGCTTCGTCCGGGCGTCCGCCGGGCCGAGCAAGGCCACGACAACCGTCGTTCCCGTGGGATCGATTGCGAAGAGGCAGTTTTCCGCCGTCAGTCCGATCGGGAGGTCCGTGGCTTTGGCGATCCCGCCGAGATCAATCGTATACAACTTGTTGCGGTTGGGGACGTAATACACCAGTCGCTCGGGCTTGGCGAATCCGACCAGCACCGGGAGCGCTTCGCCCTTCTCGAGCGCGACCTCGATGGTGTGCACCACCTGCTTCTGTTCGAACGACCAAATTTGAATGCACGGTCTGGGAAAGGTGGCCGAGCGGGCGAGCAGCGCGGGGGCGGCGCTGATGGCGTTGGACTCGTGGACGGTTTGTTCCGGCCTGCCGGCTGCGGGGGCGTCCATGAAGCGTGCTGTGAAGCGCGCTCCGGGCTGGCCGAGCGAGTACACGTCCATCTGGAGTGTCGCCGGCTCGGGGCGTCGTGTGGCGATCAGCAGGTCCGACACGGCGAGGGGACGCAGAACCGCGTCGAACGCCCCGCCCGTCGGAATCGACGTGACCGACGCCACCAGCGGCGACTCGGTCAGAGGGCCTGACGCGGCGGGGGCGACGTGGCGTGGCGTGGTGGCTCCGTCGTTGGGCACCGCCATGATCGGCGCGGGGGGTTCGGGCTCGGGGGTACTCCGCTGCGGGGCGGAGGGGGTCGGAGTGACGCGATTGGAGGCCCCTGTGGGCGAGGGTGCCGACTCGTTGGCGGGGGGCGTGGACGGGTGCGCCGGGACCGGGGAAGGGATGGGTGCGGGTGCGGGCCTCACGGACTTGGATGGAGGCTCGTCGGGCGGGGGCTGCACGTCCCACGCGATCCACGGGAGGAACGGACTCGCTGGCGGAGGCGTGGTGGTCTTGCTCTCGCGCAGGCCCGCGATGGTGAGGTAATTCAGGCCCAGGGCCACGAGCGTCGCCAGGGCCGAGCCAAGTACAAACCCGCCGGACCCGAGCGCTGCCACCGGAAGTGTTTCCTCTGGTTTTAGGCGGAAAAAAAGCAAAATCGCCCCCGCCGACACAAACAACCCCAACGCCGTTCCCATCACCAGCGCCGGCGTCGCCCCGCCCCCGACGTTCCACAGCACCACCGCCAGCACCATCGCCGGGATGTACGCCGTGTAGATACGCAGCACAGTACCCTTGGGCGTCGGCCTGCCCGCGATGTTCATCGCGATGTTCACCCCCAGCAGCGCCAGCGGCGCCACCAGTACGGAGTACAACGCCACAATCAGCCCGAACCGCGACAGCCAAATCCACCTCGGCGTCGATGGCGACACCCCCGCCACCGAGATCGCCAGCCACAGATACCCCAGCACCAAGATTGCCCCCGGTGCCCACTTGTCCACCGCCGTCACCACCGGATGGGTGAACCAACCCGGGCGGTGGAAGACCTGCACGTCTCCGATCGCCTCGGCTGCGGTGAACATTTCGGCCGGGAGTAACGCCGCGTCGTCGGTGGCGTACGCGAGCGACGCAGCCGATTCGGGTGTTCTCTGCGCCTTCGCCGACTTGTTGACGTCGGACTTTCCGGTGGAGCGTCGTGACGCCTTCACCACCGGAAGCGCATCGTAGGGCGATTCTGTTGCCGTCGACTCGGTGATCGCCGGCAGGGGGGCGACGGGCGTGTCGTCCAGCGACGGGCCGCCCACAGCGGGCAGCGCGTCATCGCTCTCGTCGCGGAGGTTTAGCGTGACGCCGTTGTCGCTCACGGCGGGCTTGGTCTCGGGGTCCGGGATCTCAAACGAGAACCTGCATGCGCGACACCGAACGGTCTTCCCCGCCAGCGCCATTGGAGCCTTGAAGGACTTGCCACAGGATGGACACCGCGCACTGAGAAGCATGTTCAT
The DNA here is from genome assembly GCA_038247815.1 of Tepidisphaerales bacterium. GTDB lineage: Bacteria > Planctomycetota > Phycisphaerae > Tepidisphaerales > Tepidisphaeraceae > JBBRUM01. Next base: position 7,796 of record JBBRUM010000066.1, read on the forward strand.
GTTTCCCACCCCACCCGAGCCCTGCCGAACCTTCGCCGAGGAATTAGAACGTTTCCGCCGCGTCGCGTCCATCAAAAAACAACGTCAGTGCCAAGGTGTAGAGTCGCGCCGGATTTCGGCCCGTCAGCGGACCTCTCGCGCCGAAATCCGCTGCACCTCGTCGAACGACGCCACGCCCTCGCCGACGAGTTTCAATCCCGACTGAAGCAGTGTCACGTATGGAGTGTCCTTTACGGCTGCCTCGAGGTCGGCGGTGGACGGGTTCGCCTGAATCGCCGCCTTGAGTTTGTCGGTCGTGCGAAGCAGCTCGAAAACCCCGCGGCGCCCGGCGTGTCCCGTCCCCAAACACCGCGGACACCCGACGGGCACGCACACGAAGTCGACCCCAACCCCCGCAGCTTTAAGCACTGTCCGCTGCTGCGGCGTCACCCCGACCTTCCTCTTGCACGCCGGGCACAGCGCCCGCACCAGCCGCTGCGCCACCACAATATTCAGCCCCTGACTCACGAGATACGGCTCGACGCCAAGGTCCAGCAACCGGAAGACCGTGCCCAGCGTATCTTTCGTGTGGATCGTCGAGAGCACCATGTGCCCGGTGATGGCGGCCTGCATCGCGGTGCGTGCCGTTTCCGCGTCGCGGATCTCGCCGACCATGATGATGTCCGGGTCCTGTCGCAGCACCGACCGCAGAATCGCCCCGAAGCTCTTCCCCGACCCCTCGTCCACCGGCATTTGCGTAGTGCGGTCGATCTGGATCTCCACCGGGTCTTCGATCGTCACCGCGTTGCGCTGGTCGAGGTCAATGCTCCGCAGCAGCGAGTACAGCGTCGTCGTCTTCCCACTGCCCGTCGGCCCGGCCACGATCACCATCCCCGCGTCCTGGCTGATCTGCTCGTTGAGCTCCTGGTGCATCCACCGCGGCAGCCGCAGGTCTCCCAGCAGCAGCGGCGCACTCTCGGCATCCAAAATCCGAATCACCAGCTTCTGCCCGAACACCGACGGCGCGAAGCTCACCCGGTAATCAATCCGCCTCGTTCCCCCAGCCGACCGCCCCGACGGCACCTTCGACGAAAAATGCCCCTCCTGCAGCGCATTCCGCTGGGCAATATCCACATCCGACAACACCTTCACCAGCGCCGCCATCTTCACCCCGAACACCGTCGTCAGCTTGGCAACGTCCACCATCAGCCCGTCCACCCGCAGGCGGATGTGGTACGCGTCCTGCCGGGGCTCGAGGTGGATGTCCGTCGCCTTCGACCGGATGCACACGAGGATCAGCAGTCGAAAAATGTCCACCGGCTCGCGACCGCCCGGCCTGACATTCTTCCGCCCCGCGTGCAGCACCTGCCCCCGCGAGTTAGCCAGCGAAATGTCCGACTCCCGCACCGACGTCTCCGGCAACGAATCCGCCAGCGACGACAACGCCTTCTCGGGGTCGTCAGACGTGCGACCCATCGGCATGCCCCCCGGCCCGCGCGACGCAACGGCGATCTCGCCCGCCCCCGGATCCAACGTGCTGATCACGTCAAACTCCCCCTCCTCTTCACCGTCTTCACCGCCGACTTTCACCACGTCGTCCGCCGCAATGTCGTCCTCGCCGAGCACTTCCTCCTGCTCGTCTGCCGCCGTCGGATCGACAAATGTCAACACTGCCGATCCGATCTTGATGATGTCGCCCGAAGTCAGCTTGACCCCCTCGGTCACCTTATGGCCATTGAGCAGCGTCCCATTCCGAGACTGCAGGTCCACCAGCCGATACGCCCCGCCCACCGACTCAATCCGACAATGGTTCCGACTCGCCAGCGTGTCTGCAAGCACCACAGTGTTAGTGCTCAGCCTCCCCAGCGAAATCGGCTCACCCGCCAAAGGGATACGCTGGGTAGTTCCGCCATCAATAATCTGCAGATAAGGCTGGGTCATAACTGAAGTTCTCGCAGGAACGCAGGCAGTGTACCTCATCAACTAACCCTTCGCCCCGACCGCATTCAGCACGCCCCGCTGCACGTCTCAACCGCCACGCCCAACACCCGCAACGACTCAGGGAAAGGTGGCGAATCTGGGAATAGCGCGCAATGAACAAAACGATCTAACTCCAATATTAATAGTAACTTACAGATTGGCAGTCTGGTCTGATAACACCCTCGGCGAACAATACGCTTGACTGACAAGGGGCATACCTCCAATACTGCCGCCGTCTGGTTCACCTTACCCGGTAACCGCCCGGGTGCTTCGGTGTCTAATGTGACAGCCGAGGTAGTTGCGAAAGTACGGCGTGTTTCCTAGGGATCAAATCCCAAAAGAACTCACCCCCACCTTCGGATGTTCAGGGCGGATCACCTGTGTCGACGCTCCCTTAAAGAGCTAGATACCTCCCAGACAACCTGCTGTGCAGGTCTTACGGCGAGACTCGCTTGCGAGACTCAATCGAAAGACCGCGCACAACAGGGCCGAGTACAACAGCAAGCCGATAAGGCCGCAGTTGTAAGGGTTTGGTGAGTGTCGCGTGAAGACGACAAAAAAAACACTTCACAAGACGGTTGACAGCAACTCACGAGTCGCTATCATCCGTCTCCCCACTCGGGAATGACAAACGAGTGAAGGACGCGAAAAAGTGACGTAAGTCGCGGATTCGCAGCAGGTTGGAAGCTCTTTGACAAGTGGATAGTCGTTATGCCGCGAGGGTGTGTGTCCTCCCCCAAGAATGAAAATTCTTGGCAGGACAAGAATCCTAAACGTACGGACCTTAGCAATAAGGTTCGTACGTCGAGATCTCAACATCTTCGTGGTGCACGCAATGTAAGTGATCTTCCTTGATCAATGAAATTGAGTAATCCCATCCCTACGCGGGGATGGGCGCCAGATAGAAGAGATAGTTGAGCCTTGCATCAATCCGTCGCAAGACGGGTTGACTGACCCCGCTGGTCTTAGCCGGCCGGTGGGGCAGTAACAGCGGATGAGGGATGTCTTTCCCTTGTCCGTGTGGACAAACTCTATTTTGTACATCAATCCCACTCAAAACAGTAAGTCCCGACAAGTCAAGCAATTGACGACGTCGGGCGTGAGGAGAGTGGGGTCGTATAAAACACTAATTGAAGAGTTTGATCCTGGCTCAGCCTGAACGCTGGCGGCGTGGCTAAGACATGCAAGTCGAACGGATGTAGCAATACATCAGTGGCGGACGGGTGAGTAATGAATCGCTAATGTACCCCTAGGCCTGGGATAGCCAGTCGAAAGATTGGGTAATACCAGATGAAATAACTTGAAGGCATCTTCGAGTTCTCAAAGCCGCAAGGCACCTTCGGAGCAGGTGATTTCGTATCAGGTAGTTGGTAGGGTAACGGCCTACCAAGCCGACGACGCGTAGCCGGGCTGAGAGGTTGGCCGGCCACATTGGGACTGAGACACTGCCCAGACTCCTACGGGGGGCTGCAGTAACGAATCTTCCGCAATGCACGAAAGTGTGACGGAGCGACGCCGCGTGTAGGACGAAGCCCTTCGGGGTGTAAACTACTGTCAGGGGAAAGAAAGTTCTGATCTACCCCAGAGGAAGGGACGGCTAACTCTGTGCCAGCAGCCGCGGTAATACAGAGGTCCCGAGCGTTAGGCGGAATCACTGGGCTTAAAGCGTGTGTAGGCGGATGCCTAAGTACCTTGTGAAATCCCACAGCTTAACTGTGGAACTGCTCGGTATACTGGGTGTCTTGAGCCAGATAGGGGCGACCGGAACAGACGGTGGAGCGGTGAAATGCGTAGATATCGTCTGGAACGCCAATGGTGAAAACAGGTCGCTGGGTCTGTGCTGACGCTGAGACACGAAAGCCAGGGGAGCAAACGGGATTAGATACCCCGGTAGTCCTGGCCGTAAACGATGTCCACTAGATCGTGGTAGCTCTGACGCTATCGCGGTCGAAGCAAAAGTGCTAAGTGGACCGCCTGGGAAGTACGGTCGCAAGGCTAAAACTCAAAGAAATTGACGGGGGCTCACACAAGCGGTGGAGCATGTGGTTTAATTCGAAGCAACGCGCAGAACCTTACCTGGGCTTGACATGCTAGGATTACCCTCGTGAAAGCGAGGTAG
>JBBRUM010000067.1:0-11837 GCA_038247815.1 Tepidisphaerales bacterium
AACGTCATGTGCGCCGCCGCGCTGGCCGAGGGGGAAACCGTCATCGTCGGCGCCGCCTGCGAGCCCGAGGTCACAGACTGCGCCGAAATGCTCAACAAAATGGGGGCCAAAATCACCGGACACGGCACCCCCGAGATGCGCATCGAGGGGGTCGACAAGCTCCAGGGTATCGAGCACCGCATCATCCCCGACCGCATCGAAGCCGGCACCTTCATGATCGCCGCCGCCATCACCAACGGCGAACTCGAACTCCGCGGCGTCAACACCGACCACCTCATCGCCGTCATCGACCGCCTCACCGAAGTCGGCGTCCAGATCGACACCTCCAACGGCTCCTGCCGTGTGTCCTCCGCACGACGCCTTCAACCCGTGGAAATGACCACCCAACCGTACCCCGGATTCCCCACCGACTGCCAAGCGCAGCTCATGGCCCTGCTCTGCCTGGCTGACGGCAACTCGGTGATCACCGAGCGGATCTTCCCCGACCGATTCCTCCACGTCGGCGAGCTCAACCGCATGGGAGCACGCGTCCGCAAAGAGGGGGCGACGGCGGTCATTCAGGGCGTCCGCGAGCTGCAGGGGGCGTCGGTGATGTGCTCCGACCTGCGGGCGTCGGCGGCCCTCGTGCTGGCCGGTATGGCCGCCAAGGGCACCACCCGCCTCGACCGGGTCTATCACATTGATCGCGGGTACGAAAAAATCGAACAAAAACTGGTCGCCGTCGGTGCCGACATCAAGCGAATCGACGTCAAATAGTCGCCCACCCCCACGCTCGGGACGCGGCCCACGTGAACGCGACAAAAAGCACCGATTTTCGGTGCTTTTTTCGTTTCCAGCCCGCGTCGATCCGCACGCGGGCGACGGGCCAAACGGGACGACGGGACGTCCGATATCGGCAGTTGCGCCCACCGTGGGTTTAGACTCCGTTGCAACGGCCATCACCCTCCGGTAGACTCCGCCCCCACTCATCGACCGGGTAGTTCGGAGAAAGGTTTTCTTATCCTCCCTCCCTCGACCGGTTTCGAGTGTCCGTTGCCTGGGGAAGACGGATATCGGTCGGCGCCACTGGACGGACGCCGAGGTGAGAGTGGAAAGTGCTCGCCTCCTTTGATGCCCGATCCACAGCGGTCGGAATTCGGAGGGACTGGAAGCCTTCCGCGAACCCACGCCTGACCGAAAGGCCAGGCCAGTCTGATTGGAAATCAGGCGGCTCACCGGGCATGGTTGAAAAACCAAACCGGAGATGGCGGGTCCACCCGGGCTTGTCAAAAAGGGTTGTTTCGTGTCGGAGAAATGGCGAAAGGCTCACCGGCCCCTATCCATCGATCTGATCCTGAGTTAGAAGATGTCTCTTCCTCTCGGTTTTTTGTTCCCCGTATGACAAGCCATCACTAGGAGTGTCGATCCCGAATCGTCCGCGTGGTTAAAGGTTACCGCGCAGGTCTTTCGGGTTTCCCAGTTTCTGGTGTGTGCGGGTCGTCGGGGGTTTGGTTGGGTGACTTTCGGTCGTCGCGAAACTCTGTGCGGGTTTCGTGGGACGGTCGAAGGTCAACAGGTCAGGGCGGGTTTACCCGCCGCAGCGCACGCGGCAGACCACAACGGCTGCCGCCCTAACGTGACGCCCAACGCGTCGCATTACGGAGGATCGCAAGTGCTCTCCCGTCGCCCCGGAACCGCCTCTGGCAACATTCGTAACTCGTCCCCCGATAACCGCCTGCGCAAACTCACTGCGCTGACCGTTGCCGTGGCCTCCGCCGCCCAACCCTTTGTCGTCTTCGCCCAACAGACGCCAACACCCCCCTCTGCCATTACACCCGCAATGGGCTTGGCAGCCGTCGTAGCTGAGGCCGAACTCCTCGCAGCCGACAACGAAACCCTCCGCCTCGCCACCGACCAATTCCGTGGCGGCGACTTCGAGGAAGCCAGCGCCACTCTGAACACGGTCAAAGTCGAAGACCTCTCCGCCTCCGACCGCCGAGCCTACGACCGACTCAACATCCGAGTCACCGAAGCCGTCGACGGCCGCAAAGCCGCCCGCGCCAGCTTCGAACGCGGCGAAGCACTCCTCGCCGAAGGTAAGCTCGCCGACGCCACCGCCTCCTACAAAGCCGCCTCAGGCAACAAGTTCGCCGACTCGGCGACCCGAACAAAGTCCCTGGAACAAATCGCACTGGCAGACACCCAACGTCGCTCGGCTGAACTCGCCGACCGCGCCGCCTACGGCGAAGCCGTCGAATCCTTCAAAGCAGGCAACACCGACGCCGCCCGCGCCAAATTCCAGCAACTCGCCGACCGAGGGTTTAAACCCGGGCTCTTCCAACGCTCACCCGCCGACTTCCTCAAGGACATCGACAAAGCATCAGGTGCGGCGGCGAGTGCAGCCACAGGCGCTGCCGCTGCAGCACCCGCTGTTGTGACCCCCGCCGTCTCAACCCCCGCAGGCCCGTCGGCAAGGGACCTCTACGAACAAGGCGTCGCACAATTCAACAGCGGCGACCTCGCCGGGGCCAAGACCTCGTTCCAAGCCGCCACCGCTGCCGGATACTCCCCCGGGTTCCTGCAGCGCTCGCCCGCAGACTACGTGTCGCGGATCGACAAGCAGCTCGCCGCGGCTGCCCCGGCCGTCCCGGCTTCGGCAGCCGTCGCACCGGTGGTGACCCCCGTCGAACCCGCCCCCGCCGCAGCGCCCGCACCCTCAACCAACAGCCCAGCTGTCGTCGTCGAAGGTGGTACGCCCCCGGTGGCAACTCCCGCCCCCACCGCGGCAGCCGCTCCCGCAGCCGCCACCCCGGCCGACGCCGCCAACGCCGACGCCGCCAACGCCAACGCCCTCTACGATGCAGGCGTCCGAAGCTTCCGCGAGGGCAACCTCGACCAAGCCGAGCAGAACTTCACCGCAGCCAACAACGCAGGATTCCGTCCGAGCCTCTTCCAAGACTCGGCCGATAAGTGGATCGCTCGCATCGCCGACAAGCGACTGGAGTCGGCCAACGCCGAGAAGGCCGCCGCCACCGCCTCTGCCGAAAAAGCCGAAAAGGAAACCGCCTCCGCCCGATCCGGCGACGCAAAACGCTCTTATCAAGCCGCCGTCGACAACTACCGCAAGGGCGACTGGATCGAAGCACGCAAAAACTTCGTCGCCGCCAGCGACGCCGGATACCGACCCGGCCTCTTCGAAACCTCCCCCCAAACCTACCTCGCCCGAATCGACAAGAAAGAACAAGCTGACGCTGCCAAAGCCGCAGCGCCCGCCGCCCTGGCCCCGACCGCCGGCTCGTCCCCCACCACTCCCTCGTCCGCCGGCGTGATCATCGGTGATCAGCCCGTGCCCGTCACACCCGCCGTCGTCACACCCGCCGTCGTCGCGGTACCGGCAACCCCCGCTGCAGCACTCACCGCCGCCGACAACGCCCCCAAAGCCGCCGAACTCGTCGCCCAAGCCCGCGCCGCCCAAGCAGGTGGCGAAACACTCAAAGCACTCGACCTCTACACCCAGGCAGCCACCCTCGACCCCGCCAACGCCTCAGCCGTCGCCGGTCGCGCCGAACTCTCCGGCGGCAACGCACCCACCGGAAGCCTCCTTTCCGAGCAAGAACGTCAAATCCGCGCCCGCCGCGAAGTCGTCCGATTCCAGTTCGACCAAGCTCTCGCCAACGCCAAGGAAGCAACCGCCAAAGGCGATTTCGCCGTCGCAAGCAAGTCCCTCGACCAAGCCCGCATCGCCCGCAACCAAGACCCCACGATTTTCACCCCCTCCGAACTGGCCGCGTTGGACACCGCCATCGCCACCGCCTCCACCGACCTCGAAACCGGCCAGAAAACCCGCGCCTTCGCCGATACCGAACTCGCCAGCAAGCAGCAGGTCAACGCCGAAAAGGAACGCGTCAACCGCCTCCTCACCGAACGCGAAAACACCGTCGCCTCACTCATCAAGCAGTCCCGCGACCTCACCGCCGAGATGAAGTACACCGAGGCGCTTAAGGTCGTCGAGCAAATCCTCGCCATCGACCCCGTCAACGACTACGCGCTCGGCGTCCGCCCACTCATCGAAGACAAAGCCATCATCTCCGAGCAGCGCCGCTATCAGGAAAACTTCGGCCGGCAGTTGATGAAGCAGTTCAACAACGCAGAAGAAATCCGCATTCCCTATCAGGACCTGCTCCGGTTCCCCGACAACTGGCCGGACATCAGCGAAATCCGCGACGCCGACAACGCCACCCGCCGAGGCGACACCGCCGTAGATCAGCAAACCATCGCCATTCTCGACCGCAAAATCCCCGAGCTCCGGTTCGAGGGCGTCGCCTTTGGCGATGTGGTCGACTTCCTCCGCGACGTCACCGGTGCAAACCTGTTCGTCGAGTGGCGCACTCTCGAGCAAGCAGGCATCGATCGCACCACCCCGGTGACCGTCACCCGACTCACCAACGTCCGGTTCGAAAAAGCCCTTCAAACCGTCCTCCGCGAAGTCGGTGGCGGCGGAACCCCCCTCGATTACAACATCGAGGAAGGAATCATCACGATCTCCACCCGCGAGGCCATCGCACAGGCTTCCCCCCGCACGGTCGTTTACGACGTCTCTGACCTGCTCTTCCGCCCTCTCGACGCCGGTGACCCGCCGGAAGTCGAATTCCAGCTCGAAGCCGTCGAACGCGGCGGCGGCGGCGGTGGCGGCGGCGGCGGCCTCTTCGGTGGCGGGCAAGGCGGCGGCGCAGGTCAAGCAGAATCCCGCCCCCCCGAGACCATTCTAGAAGAACTCGTCTCCCTCATCGAGCAACTCGTCACCCCTGACCAGTGGTCGACCAACGGCGGCACTGGCAACATCCGTCCGTTCCAAACCGGCTCGAGCTACTCGATGATCGTTACGGCCACCCGAAACTCGCACCGCGAGCTCGAGTCGCTTCTCAACAAGCTCCGCACCAGCCAAGCCGTTCAGGTCTCCGTCGAAGCCCGGTTCCTGCAGATTTCGCGGTCGTTCCTGGAAGACATTGGATTGGACATCGACGTCGATCTCAACGTCGGCGGTTCGATTTCGGAGAAGCTCGGGTCGTTTACGGGCCCCAACGGTAGTTTCAGCAACAACGTGCCTGTTCGTCAGAACTCGTCGACCTTTACTGAAAACCCCCGTACAGGTCTGCCTTCGGCGATTACGTCGCCGGCCCCGTCGTTGAACGTTCAGGGCTCGTATCTGGACGACTTCTCCGTCAACTTTTTGCTTCGTGCAACGCAAGCGTCGGTCAACTCGTCGATCGCCCAAGCGCCGCGACTGACGTTGTTCTCGGGTCAGCGTTCGCGCGTGATCGTCGGTGAGTACCAGTTCTTCGTGACTGACCTCACACCGGTCGTCGGTACGGGCGCGGTTGCGTTCCAGCCCGATCCGTCGGCGGTGTTCACTGGGGTTGAGCTTTGGGTGCAGGCGGTCGTGTCTGCCGACCGCAAGTACGTGCAGTTGAACCTTGTCCCGCGTCTCCGCCAGTTGCTCAGTGTCCAGAACTTCACATTCCAGACCGCCGCGACGGGCGCTACGGGTGGTGGCGGCGGTGGGACTTTGCCTCCCGGTTCGGTGATCCCGGTTGCGGGTATCGCGACGGCGACAATCCAGCTGCCCACGCAGCGGTTCACCGGCGTCTACACGTCGACGTCGGTGCCCGATGGTGGCACGGTGCTGCTCGGCGGTTTGACCCTCGCTGGCGAGGTCGAGAACGAAGCCGGCGTGCCCGTGCTATCGAAGATTCCGTTCCTCAAACGCCTGTTCACCAACCGCTCGACCGCCAAGGACGAGCAAGTAGTGCTGATCTTGGTCAAGCCGACGATCATCATCCAGAAGGAAACCGAAGCCCGTCAGTTCCCGCTACTCCAGAACCGGATTGGTCGGTAACGCAATTGGCTGCAAAGACTTAGACCCGGCCCATGGGTTTTTGCCATGGGCCGTGTTACTGCTGCGGGACGGTGGGCCGGACGATTTTCAGCGTAAAGTTGTCGTCGGTGGGGCTGTGTCGTATAGGCTAGCCGAGGGTCTTGCATCTCGGTTCGATCCGGTCTAGAGTGCCCGGCTCGACTTTTTCAGTGATAGGAAAGGGTTTTTCAGATGCCCCGAGTTTGCGTAATTACCGGTAAGAAGACGACCTTCGGCAATCAGATCACGCGCCGCGGCAAGGCCAAGTACCTTGGTGGCGTGGGTCGCAAGACGACGGGGATCACCGCCCGGAAGTTCATGCCCAACATCCAGAAGGTCCGCGCCGTTGTTGACGGTCGCGTGACTCGGATCAAGGTTTCGGCCAAGGCGATCAAGATGGGTTTGGTGATCAAGCCGGTGAAGCGTCGCTATAAGGCAGTTGCCGCGGCGTAGTGAAGTGACTTGCGTTCGGGCACTGGCTCGAAGTTTAAGAAACAATCGAGAAGCGCGGCCAATGAGTGGTCCGCGCTTCTTGTACTTTCCCCCCCACCCAGATAGCCTCCGCCCCCGATGAGTCAGAACTCGATCACCCCGGACGAAGTGAGGCATGTGGCGAAGCTTGCTCGTCTGGCACTGCCGGACGAGAAACTTGCGGAGCTGTCGGGGCAGTTGGGGGCGATCCTTGGGTATATCGGCAAGCTGTCGGAGGTGGATGTATCGGGGGTTGAGGCGATGGCGCACGCGTCGGGGCTGGTGAATGTGCTGCGGGAGGACGAGGTTCGGCCGTCGTTGCCGCTGGAGAAGGTGCTGGCGAACGCGCCCGAAGCCGACCCGCCGTACTTCAAGGTCCCCAAGGTTCTTGGCGGGGATGAGGACTCGGCTGGCTAGATGTTGGACGGACGGTGTGCGGGCCTTGGATTTTTGCGAACTGGGAAGGTGACCGTGGCGCTGATTGACACGATTTCGGGTGCCCGAAAGGCCATTGCATCGAAGGCGGTTTCATCGGTGGAGCTGACGCGATCGGTGCTGGATCGGATCGGGGCGCTTGACGGTGAGATTCGCGCGTTCAACGAGGTGTGGGCCGACCGTGCGCTGGCGACGGCCAAGGCTGTTGATGAGGGGAGGTTGTCCGGTCCGCTGGCGGGCGTGCCGATTGCGATCAAGGACAATTTGTGCACGAGTTTCGGGAAGACGACGTGCTCGAGCAAGATGCTCGCCAATTTCCACGCGCCGTACGACGCGACGGTGGTGAAAAAACTTGAAGCCGCCGGCGCCGTGATCGTGGGCAAGACCAACCTCGACGAGTTCGCCATGGGTTCGTCGACGGAGAACAGCTACTTCGGGGCGACGCGAAATCCGTGGGACACCAGTCGGGTTCCGGGCGGCTCGTCGGGAGGGTCGGCGGCGGCGCTGGCGTCGTCGATGTGCTGCGCGGCGATCGGGTCGGACACGGGGGGGAGCATTCGCCAGCCCGCGGCGCTGTGCGGGCTGGTGGGTCTCAAACCGAGCTACGGGCGGGTGTCGCGGTTTGGTCTGGTGGCGTTCGCGTCGAGTCTGGACCAGATCGGGCCGTTCGGGTGGACGGTGGAGGACGTGGCTGCGCAGATGAACGTCATCGCCGGGGTGGACGAGCGGGATGCGACGTCGGTGCCGACGGCGGTTCCGGACTACCTCGCCGAGTTGGAGCAGCCGCTGCGGGGGTTGCGGATCGGAATCGTGAAGGAGTACGCGCTGGGCAGCGGGGTGGACGGCGAGGTGTCGGCTGCGGTCGATGCGGCGCTGGCGGTGTACAAGAAGCTTGGCGGGGAGTTGGTGGAGGTGTCGCTGCCGCATACGGAATACGGGATCGCGGCGTACTATGTGATCGCGCCGTGCGAGGCGTCGAGCAACTTGGCGCGGTATGACGGGGTGCACTTCGGGCACCGGACCTCGACGCCGGCGCGGGACATCATCGAGCTGTTTTCGAACAGCCGCGCCGAGGGGTTCGGCGACGAGGTGAAACGCCGGATCATGATCGGCACGCACGCCCTTTCAAGCGGGTACTACGATGCCTACTACCTGAGGGCCCAGAAGATCCGCACGCTGATCAAGCGCGACTTCGACGAGGCGTTTGCCAAGTGCGACGTGATCGCGTGCCCGACGTCGCCGATTCCGGCGTTCAAAGCCGGGGAGAAAAGCGGCGACCCGCTGCAGATGTATCTCTGCGACGTTTTCACGGTAACGTGCAACATTGCGGCGATCGCGGGGCTGAGTCTTCCGTGCGGTTTCACCGGCGGAGCCAAGCCGCTGCCGATCGGGCTGCAGTTGCTCGGCCCGGCGTTTGGCGAGGGGAAGCTGCTGCGGATTGCGCGGATGTACGAGCGGGAGGTGGGTTGGAGTGTTCGGCGGCCGACGTTGTCGGCGCAGCAGGCGTAAGGGTTTGAGTGGGGGGGATGGGGAAGACCCCGGGGCCGGGGTTGGGAGGCCGGCAGCCCGGGGTCGTGGAGTTGGACTTGGGTAAAGCTAGGCGGCTTGGGCGAGGGTGGATTGGTTTTGTTCGGTGGGTGATCTTCCGCGAAGGTCGGGGGTGGTGGGGGTGCTGTCAGACCTGCGGTCGGGCGTGCGTCCCTTGGTGACGAACTTAGAGGCGAGGTTGACGAGCGTGTTGGAGACTTGGGAGACGGATTCGGCTGCGGAGCGCATGCCCGATGCTCCGACGTGGACGGCTTTTGCGGCGTTGGCGACGGCGGAGAAGCTGTCGGCGATGGTGCGTGCGCCTTGTGCGGCTTGTCCGATGGATCGGGAGATTTCGTTGGTGGTTGCGGTTTGTTCCTCGACGGCGGAGGCGATGGTTGTTTGGTAGTCGTTGACCTTGGCGATGGTGGTGGTGATGTTGGCGATGGCTCCGACGGATGCGGCGACGTCGGCTTGGATGGCGGAGATTTTGTGTGCGATGTCGTCGGTTGCTTTTGCGGTTTGGGCGGCCAGGTTTTTGACTTCGTTTGCGACGACGGCGAAGCCCTTGCCCGCTTCGCCGGCGCGGGCGGCTTCGATGGTGGCGTTGAGGGCCAGGAGGTTGGTTTGCTGTGCGATTTCGGAGATGGTCTTGAGTACGTCGCCGATGTCCCTGCTCGAGGAGCCGAGTTTTCCGACGATGAGGGAGGTGTCGTGTGCGAGTTTGACGGCGGAGGTGGTGACTTCGGCGCCCTGTGACGCGCTCTGGGCGATTTCCTTGATCGAGGCGGCGAGTTCCTCGGACCCGGCGGCCATGGCGTTCATGGAAGAGCTGACTTGGGCGCCGCTGGCGGAGGTGTCGTTGGCGAGGTTTTCGGTGTCGTCGGCGCGGGCGTCGAGTTCGGAGCAGAGTCCGGTGAGTTCGACGGAGGACGCCTGGAGGGTGCGGCTGGACTCGGCGACGGAGTCGATTGCGTTGCGCATGTTGTCGAGGGCGGCGTTGAGCCCCTTTCCGGCAAGGGCGAGTTCGTCGGCGCCGAAGGTGTTGACGCGGTGGGAGAGGTCGCCGATGGACATGGCGGTGGCGACGCGGAGAACCTCGTCCGCCGAACGTGTGACGTGCAGACTGGTCTTCCACGCATAGGCGAATCCAATACCCACCGCGACGATCAGCAGGCTGATCTGGGCGGCAGCCAGGACGTAGCCCAAGGTACGGGTGGTGCCCAGGCCGGAGGCGGCGACGACGTCGAGCTTTTCGCGCATGGTGGTGGCGAGCGATGCGAACTCGTCCTCGCCGCCGTGCTCGGTACGGAACTTGAGCAGCGCCGCTGCCGACTTCCCGGTGGCTTTCATCCGTCCGATTTCAGTCAGAGAGGACCAGTCGGCCTCAACTTGGCCATTCATCTGCGCGGCGATTTCCGCGATCTCGGGGTTGCCGGCGACGAGGGGCTTGATCTCCTCGATGTGGGCGATGAGCTGGTCGTGGTGTTGCTTCATCTCGGCGTTGCCCGTGACGACGTCGTCGGGCTTTTCTGCCAGAAGCATCGCCGACATGGCGGCATCGAGGTGGGCGGCGGAGAGCGCGATGGAGGTCACCTTGGTGCGCGCCTCCATCGTCTTGCCGATGAGTTCCGAGTACCGGTGCGCCTCGATCGAGCCGACCACCAAGCCCGAAAACGTGATCAGGCATGTGATGCCGAGAACGACGCCGAAACCCACCATGCAACGCTTGCGAAGATTCATGTTCCGATTCCCGTGGTTTGTCGCCCTTGGCAGGAAGTACAACGCCGGACGCTACAGGGGAGTTTCGGCGGGAAACGGTGGGGGGGTGCAGTCCGGCGGTAAGAAAGTGGTGCACTTTACGTTATCGGGCGCGCCAAAACGATGCACGTGTCGTCACTATTGGAATCATAAGCTTGCGCAAACTCGTTATTGCGGCGCCGATGCCGAGTCTTTTAGGTTCTTCGTGGCAGTGGGGTTGGCCGGGTCCAAGCCGAGCGCCGTTTGCCACTCGGCGTGGGCGGCTTGAACTTGTCCGAGTCGCTGGAGGGCCACGCCGAGGTTGTTATGCAGGTCCGGATGTCGGATGCCCAGGGCGAGGGCCCTGCGGTAGTGGGTGACGGCTTCGGTGGCGAGGTTGCAGAGGATCAGTGCGTCGGCGAGGGCGAGGTGCGCGTTGGCGGACTCGGCGGCGGCTTGGACGACCTTGGTGAGCTCCCGGGCGGCGAGTGCGGGTACGCCGATGCGGGTGTACACACGTCCGAGAATGAGTCGGGCGTCGATCTGGTCGGGGACGTGGGAGAGAAGCAGTCGGGCCAGCCACTCGGCTTGGGGGAACTCGTTCTTGGCGTAGTGGGACTGGAGTCGCTGCATCGCCTGCTGGACCTCGGCGGGCGGAGGGGGGCGACCGGGGGGCGACGGCGGCTGCTTGAGCAACTCCCAGCCCATGGACCCGATCCACTTGTCACGGAACCGGAGCTGGTCGGCGTTGAAGTGCGAGAGCTGCTGGATCGACTGCTGTTTGGACGAGACGCCGCCGGTTTCATGGAGCACGGTTGCTTCGGCGCAGTACCACACCTCCCAGCCGCGCTGGCGGGCGGTGAAGCAGAAGTCCGAGTCGGAGGCGATGAGGAAGTACCCCTCGTCCATCAGCCCGGTGTCGTAGAGCGCGGCGGTGCGGACGACCATGCAGGCGCCGTTGACCCAGGGCATGGGCAGCGAGACGGCGCAGTCGCCCGCGGAGACATGACCGGTGATGTGCTTGCCGGTGGGGAACGCGTCCGTACAGCCGCCGTGGATGATCACATCGGGCTCGTCTGCGATGACCTGCTTCGGCCCGCAGACTGCGCAGCGGGGGTGGGCCGCCATGAACGCCAGTGCGCTGGCGATGGCGCCCGGCTGAACGTAGCAGTCCTGGTTGAGCAGAACGGCGAACTCGTCGCCGCGGCGCATCGACTCTCGCAAACCGAGGTTGCAGGCGCGGGTGAACCCGACGTTCTCGACGCTGTTGTCGTGCACGTACGGCGTGACGGGGGTGGTGGAGGCGGCGAGCGCGGCGAGACATTTGTCGAGCTGGTCCTGGCGCCTGTAGGACGGGATGATGGCGAGGGGTTCGGGCATGGGGGAGGAGTGTATGCGCGGCGGCGAGCGATACGATCATCAGGCCTCATCGGAGAGTTTCGCGAGTAGGTGGTGGTTGCGCCAATCCCCGCCGATGTGAACTTAGCGCAGGGCGAATCCCTCGACGCGGAAGCCGAGGCTGAGGGCGAGGCGGAGGGAGGGGGTGTTGCCCGGCTGGATGGCGCACTCGGCGCGGTGGAGGGCCGGGCCGCC
Source organism: Tepidisphaerales bacterium (assembly GCA_038247815.1). GTDB lineage: Bacteria > Planctomycetota > Phycisphaerae > Tepidisphaerales > Tepidisphaeraceae > JBBRUM01. Next base: position 11,660 of record JBBRUM010000067.1, read on the forward strand.
GTGGGACTCGGTGGCCAAGACCTGTTGCAGGACGGCGGAGACGGCTTCCCGGGCGCAACCCCGCCGAACTTGCTCGGCATGCACAGTCCAGCCGAGGTTGCAGCGGTGCGACACCCCGCGAACGATGTCCGACAGGTTGACATGGCCGACGAGCTTCCCGCCGCCGAGCAGGAACACG
>JBBRUM010000068.1:0-11672 GCA_038247815.1 Tepidisphaerales bacterium
CCCCCGTCCCCGAAAATCCACTCGGCCCCGAAAGCCCCGCCGGCCCCTCCACGACGCTCACCGACCACCACCCCAGCCGGTTCTCCACGAAGTGTCCCCAATCCTCCGGCCGATAGACCCCGGTCAGCGTGCGCTCGAGTTCCGCGATCGCGGGAACATCCGCAGACGTGGCCGGACGCACCGCCCGGTTTTCGAACCCCGGTGTGGCCAGATCTCCCGTGGCCGGGGCCGACACGAGTACGTCTTGAAACGTCATCCGAGGCACGAAACCCTTCCGCGTGTACAACGAAAAGGAGTCCAAGTTGTGTGCGGATGACACCAGTCGCGTCGGCACGCCTCTGGCGTCGGCCAACCCGGTGATATGGCGGACAAGGGCCGAGCCGACCCCGGCTGAGAAGTAGTTGGGGTGCACCGCCAGCATCCCCAGCGACACGTGCGTTTGGCGCGGGTGGAAGAAGCTCGCCCCCATCAGGCGGCGGGTGACTTGGTGCTCGGCGAGCACGCAGGCGCCGGGGTCGAGGAGGTCATAGGTGGTGAAGAACGGGTCCACACCCCCTGGCCCTGCCGGGAAGATCTCCGGCTTGCCGTGGGCGCGATACCAGTAGTTCATCGACACGCAGAACAGGTCGGAGAGTTCAGCGGTGTCGGCGGCTGTGGCCGGGCGAATGGTCAAGGGAGTGGCGTGCATTGGCTTTCCTTAGTGCTGGTGGCCGCCGACGCCGTGGACGTGGCCGTGTTCGAGCTCCTCGCGGGTTGCGGCGCGGACCTCGACGATCTTGACGGCGAAGGTCAGGTCCACCCCCGCCAGCGGGTGGTTGGCGTCGACGGTGACTTGGTCGCCGGTGACGTTGGTGACGGTGACGACGGCGGTTTGCCCCTGCGGACCGCGGGCTTGGAACTGCATGCCAGTCTGGATGTCGGGCACGCCCTGAAACGCGCTGGCGGAAACGACTTGCATCAGCTTCTCATCGCGGAGGCCGTAGCCCTGGGCGGGTGGGACGCTCACGGTCAGCTCGTCGCCGGCGGACTTGCCGGTGAGTGCGTTCTCGAGTCCGGCGATGATGTTGCCCGCGCCGTGGAGATACGGCAGGGGGTCGCGGCCCGCGGAGGAGTCGATGGTCTTTCCGTCCGGGCCGGTGAGGGTATAATCGAGCAAAACGACGGAATCTTTGGCGATAATCAAGGTGTGCCTCTGGGTTTGTCGAACCACGATACCCGGAGCAACGCGGTTGTGCGATGCAACTTCGGGGAAAACACATCGGCGAAACTGAATCCGGCGTTTGCTGACGCTTGAAGAGGACGGCGAGACAAACAAGGGATTGACATGAACAAGCGGATCATTCTCAGTTGCGTTGCTGGCGTGCTTTGGCTGGGGTTGGCGTGTTCGCCGTCGGAAGGGTCGAAGCCGCCCGCAGGCCACCCCGATCTCACCTCCAACTTGCAGGTGGAACCGGGCAAGGAGTTTTTCTTCGGCGGCGGGTTTAACGGGAAGTACACCATTGACGCGACGAACGAAGGTTTGGTGCCAATCATGCTGGCCTCCCAGCCGGCAGGCTCCTCGGGTCAGCGCAGGGAGATCGTCACACTCGCGCCGGGGGCGAAGGCGGTGCACGAGTTTGCCGACGGCGAGCTGGCGATCGTGACGAATTCGTCGGCGACGGTGGATGCGAAGGCGAAGCTGCTGGTGTGGGGGAAAACGGACGTGGGAATGGGGTACCGCGATTCGAAGTAAGTTCGCGCGGTTGTGGTTGCGGAGGTTAGACATCGAGGACGTCGGCTTGCTCGGCGCGGTCCATGATGAAGTGGAACCGGGCGGAGGCGTCCTTGCCCATGAGCTCGTTGATGATGCGGTCGGTGGCGAGGGCATCTGAGATGTCGACGCGGAGCAGGCGGCGGGTTTTCGGGTTGAGCGTGGTTTCCCAGAGGACCTTGGGCATCATTTCGCCGAGACCCTTGAAGCGGGTGATTTCGGACTTGGCGTTGCCCTTGACGTGGAGCTTGAGGATGCGGGCCTTGTCGGCGTCGTCGGCGGCCCAGTGGGTTTCCTTGCCGATGTCGATCCTGTAAAGAGGGGGCATGGCGAGGAAGACCCTGCCCGCGTCGATCAGGGGGCGCATGTGGCGGAAGATGAAGGTGAGCAGGAGTGTGGTGATGTGGTGTCCGTCGCTGTCGGCATCGGCGAGGAGGATCAGGCGGTGGTAGCGGAGCTTCTCGGGGTCGCACTCCGCCCCGGCGCCACAGCCGAGGGCGGTGACGAGGTCGGCGATTTCGCGGTTTTCCATGACCTTGGCGAGCGAGGTTCCCTCGGTGTTGAGGACCTTGCCGCGGAGGGGGAGGATGGCTTGTTTGGCTCGGTCCCGCCCCTGCTTGGCGCTGCCGCCGGCGCTGTCGCCTTCGACGATGAACAATTCGGATTCGCCGCGGTTGGAGCTTGAGCAGTCGGCGAGCTTGCCGGGGAGATTCATGCGTCCGCTGGTTGCGGTTTTGCGGGAGATGCTGGCCGAGGCGGCGCGACTGGCTTCGCGGGCGCGGGCGGAGATGATGATGCGGTTGACGATGGTTTCCGCGACGGTGCGGTTGCTGTTCAGCCACTGCTCCAGGACGGGGCGAACGGCGGCATCGACCTGGGATTGCACCTCTGGGTTGTTGAGGCGGTCCTTGGTTTGGCCTTGAAACTGGGGTTCTTCGACGAAGATGCTCAGCACGCCGATGACGCCTTCGCGGATGTCCTCGGCTGCAAGGGTGACGCCGCGGGGGGTGAGGTTGTGGGTTTCGATGTAGTTGCGGATGGCCTTGAGAACGCCGGCGCGGAGGCCGTTTTCGTGGGTTCCGCCGCTGCCGGTGGGAATGCCATTGACGTAGCTGCGGAGGAGTTCCTCGGTGGTTTCGGTCCAGGAGAAGCACATTTCGATTCGTATGCCGTTGGCTTTCTCCATGACGAACGGCTGTTCGTGGACGGGCTTGGCGTCTTTGTCGGCGAGGATTTTCTCGAGGAACGCGAGGATGCCGTCTTCGTGGTGGAAGACGTCTTTCTTCCCGGCGACTTCGTCGTTCCAGATGACCTTGAGGCCCTTGTGGATGTAGCTGGCGATTTCGAGGCGCTCGCGGATGGTGTCGCCGTTGAACTCGGTGCGGGGGAAGATCTGGGTGTCCGGCTCGAAGCGGATGGTGGTGCCGGTTCCGCGGGCCGGGCCAAGTTTCTTTAGCTTGGTGGAGGGCTTGCCCTGGCGGAACTCCATTTCCCACTCGGCGCCGTCGCGGCGGATGGTGGCGGTGAGTTTTTTCGAGAGCGCGTTGACGACCGAGGCGCCGACGCCGTGGAGTCCGCCGGAGGTTTTGTAGTTTCCGGAGGTGGAGTTGTCGAACTTTCCGCCTGCGTGGAGCGTGCAGAGGATGATTTCGATGGCAGGTTTTTTGTGGGTGGGGTGGTTGTCGACCGGGATGCCCCGGCCGTTGTCACGGACGGTGACGGTCGAGCCGTCCTTGTGGAGGGTGACTTCGATTTCGTCGGCGTGGCCGTTCATGGCTTCGTCGACGGAGTTGTCGAAAATTTCCCAGACGAGGTGGTGCAGACCGGATGCGCCCGTGCCGCCGATGTACATGCCAGGACGTTTGCGGACGGGGTCGAGGCCCTCGAGGACGGTGATGGAGGAGGCGTTGTAGGCGTTGCTCATGGTGGGCTTGGTTTCGGGATTCGGGTGTGTGGGGGGGAAGGGAGCGGCGGGGGGGAGTTACTCGAGCGAGCGGGGCGGGGGGACGGGGTCGATGAGCACTTCGACGACCTGCCCGCGCGAGACGAATTCGTGACCGCGGCCGCCGCGCTGGGTGACCTTGTACCTGCCGGTGTTCAGGCGCTGCTCGCCGCCGGTGCTCATTTTGACGGTGAGGGTGTCGCGTTCGCCGGTGGCGGTGATGACGCCGACGAGTTTGTCCTCCTCGTCGAGCTTGATGAGAAGCACGCCCTTGCCGGCCCCCGAGAGGAAGTTGATCTCGCCGGACTTGGCGAGCAAGACGCGGCGCTGGCGGCTGGCGGCGATGACGGTCTCCTCGCCGGTGACGACGGAGGTGAAGACGACTTCCGCGCCCTCGGCGGGGCGGGCGTACCGCCGGCCGGATTTGGTGGAGACCTCGCGGAACGTGTCCAACCCGAACCGCAGCGCGTAGCCGTCAGACGTCACCGCCAATCCCTGCACCTTCGGGGCCACCTCGGGGTTCTTCTCGCTGACGGCCGTGAGCTTCGGGGCGATCGCACGGTCGTCCAGCGAGAGGGCGCGAATGATCTTTTCGCCGTCCTTCAACTTGAACAGTTTCTGAATCGGCTCGCCGTAGCCGGTGGTGGCGGGGATGTCGATGATGCGGCAGGTGTAGGCCGTGCCGTGGTTGGAGAGAAACACGATGGGTGCTCGCGTGCTGCCGGGAACGAGGGAGAGGATTCGGTCGCCCTCGCGGAGGCGCGTCGTCTCGGGGTTGATCTCCTTCTGCCTCTTCACCCAGCCGTCGGTCGTCACCAGAACATGGTTGTCCTCGGCGACGATGAAGTCCTCGGCGGTGTACTCGACCTCGCCCTCGTTGTCCTTGATGATCGAGCGGCGCTTGTTCCTTGCGTCCTTGCCGTAGGTGGCGGCGAGCTCCTCGATTTCCTTCCGCACGATGGCCCAGCGGCCCTTGGCGTCTTCCTCGGCGAGGAGAACGCGGATCTCGCGGGCATGCTTGTTGCGCTCGGCCAGTTCGTCCTTGATGAGGTTGATCTCGAGTCGGGCGAGGCGGTAAAGGCGGAGCTCGAGGATGTCGTTGACCTGCTCGGGGTCGAGGCCGTCGTCTTTGGGGGTGCGGGGGCCGTGGGGGGCGACGCCGTACTTTTTGAGGATGCGGGAGGCGGCGTCGGCTTTGCCTTCGCTGGCGCGGATGATCTTGATGAGGTCGTCGAGGATGTCGAATGCGAAGGCGAACCCCTCGAGGGTGTGGATGCGTTTTAGGAGTTGTTCGAGCTCGTGGGCGAGGCGTCGGGTGACGACTTCGAGGCGGAAGTGGAGGAAGTGCCAGAGGATGGGCTTGAGGCCGAGGCGTTCGGGGCGGCAGACTTCGGGCTGGTCGGTGGGGATGAGGCAGGTGAGGTTGACGTTGAAGTTGGTTTGGAGAAGGGTGTGTTTGAAGAGGAAGGCCATGACCTTGTCGATCTCGGCTTCCTTTTTGACTTGGAGTTCGATGCGGACGTCGTCGGTGCTGATGTCTTTGACGTCGATGAGCAGGGGCATTTTGCGTGAGATGACCACTTCGGCGATGGCTTCGACGAGTTCGGCTTTGTTCACGCCGTAGGGGATGGAGGTGATGTAGAGGGTTTGGGTGGCGCGGGTGGCGGGACCTTTTTCCCAGGTGGCGCGCATTTTCACGGGGCCTTGGCCGGTGCGGTAGATCTCGCGGAGTTCGTCGCGGGTGTTGAGGATCTGCGCGCCGGTCGGGAAGTCCGGCCCGCGGACGGCGTCGTTTGCGACGAGCTGATAGTCCTTGATCTCAGGGTCGTCGAGGAGCTTGAGCAGGGCGGCGCAGACCTCGCCGAGGTTGTGCGGCGGGATGTTGGTCGCCATGCCCACGGCGATTCCAGCCGAGCCGTTGACCAGCAGATTCGGCAACCGACTCGGCAGGACAACCGGCTCCTCCCGCGTGCCGTCGTAGTTCGGGCGGAAGTGGACGGTGCCCTGGTCGATTTCCTGGATCGTCTCAGCCGCGATGGCGGTTAGGCGGCATTCGGTGTATCGCATGGCGGCGGCGGGGTCGCCGTCGAGCGAGCCGAAGTTGCCGCTGCCGTCGACGAGGGGGGCACGCATCATAAACGGCTGGGCCATGCGGACGAGGGCTTCGTAGATCGAGCCGTCGCCGTGGGGGTGGTACCTGCCCATGACGTCGCCGACCACGGTGGCGCATTTTCGGTGTTTCACATCGGCCCGCAAGCCGTTTTGCCACATGGTGTAGATGATGCGGCGGTGGACGGGCTTCATCCCGTCGCGGACATCGGGCAGGGCCCGGGAGGTGATGACGGAGAGGGCGTAGTTGAGGTAACGGGCTTGGGCGATGTCGTGGAGGTTGCCACGGTCTTCGCCGCCGGGGGGGACTGAGGAGGTCAGTCCGCCGCCGTTGCCGGGTGGAGGGGTCGCGGCGGCGGGGGGCTGATTGAAGAGTTCTGGTTCGTCTGTGGTGGGCGGCTTAGCGGGCAAGGGTCACCTCCTCAGGGCTGCCCGAGGTGACTGAGGAGACGGCAGTAAACACGGGTGAGAACACGGGTGAGAACACAGGGGGCACCCTCCATGGGCCTGCGGGCGAATCCATTCGATCTTGCCGGTGATACGCCGGCGGCGGTGTTCCAGAAAAGCGCATCGACCGGCGGCTTTAAGAGCTTTCAGTCGATGCGGCCGGAAGTTAGGGGATGGTACGGTACTTCCGGGGGTGGATCAACGCTGGTGGGGTTATAGCCATGGGCGTGCGCAGAGGCAATTCCGATGCTGGAACAGTTGCCCGACTTCAATCCCGGCGGCGGTCGGTGTCGAGGATGTTCAGGAGTGTGCCGGTGACATCGGAGGCGATGGCGACGACGGCTGCGTTGGCGTTGTAAAGGGTTTTGGCTCGGGCGAGTTCGGTGATTTCGCGGGCGAGGTTCACCGAGCCTTGCTCGGCTTGGGCGGCGGGGGAGACGGTTACGCCGGCGTTCGCGGGTGCGGGGGTGAGGTTGGCGCGTTGTGGGGCGTATCCGGGGGTGTCGGCGTTGGCGATGTTCCTGGCCGACGCGAGAAGCTTGGCGGACGCGGCCACCAAGCCGGAACCGGCGATGTTGAAGGTCGAGAACGACGTCACACCAAGGATGTCGAATGTGACGGGGCTCGGATCAAGAAGATCGGCGGTTATCGGACGTGGCGTCCCGGGGAACGAGAGTTCAGTGAGTCGGCCGGTAGACCCGAGTTGCCGCGGCGATGGTGGCCGAAGGCAGATAAGCATGCCCGCCGACGAATGCGACACCATGGATCGCATGCAGGAACGAATGGGGGCAGATCACTCGTCGAGTAAATGAGAGTAAGCCGGTGGCCCTAGCGAAGCCCGTACCGCCGACGCCGCTGGACGTTCAATGCTCTTGGCCGAGGGTGGTACGCTGCCGGACCGAACACGCGGTTGTGGCGCTGGTGAACATGATTTTGGCGGAGAAGAGGGGCTGCGTGGTGTGGGTCGAAAGACGGCGGCCGACGTTAGCGGAGATTTTGGGGTTAAACCCAACTGCTTTGGTCGCTGCATCCGCGGTGTGCAAAGATGGAGTGTTGAATCAGCACGCGAATTGGATTGTCAATGCGGTGGATGGCGTCGGAGGTCGTCTCAATTGCGCAACCGGGTCGAAAGGGATGTTCTGGCGCGGCGGGTCCTTCCCGGGCATAAGTGGGGATTTTCGAGAGCCGGATCGACTAACATGCGACATGACGCGACGCGGAGGATTCACGCTCGTGGAGTTGCTCGTGGTGATCGGGATCATCGCGGTCCTCATTTCATTGCTCCTCCCGGCACTCCAACGTGCGCGGCGGCAGGCCGAGCTGGTGCAGTGTCAGTCGAACCTGCGGCAGGTCGGAATCGCGGTGTGGAACTACGCCATCGCCAACGGGGGCTATGCGCCGGCGTGGACGAAGTTTAAGTCGTTGTCGGGGCGGTTTGACAGCACCAACGAACCGGCTTGGACGCAATTGCTCGAAAGGTCCCTCGGGCCGCCGAGTTCGCGGGTGTACCAGTGCCCGGCGTATGACGATTCTGCGAGCGGCCCGGCTGTGACGTATTTCATGGGGGCGCGGTGGTCGCACGTCAACGGCAGGCGGGCGTTCAAGCTCTCTGAGATTCGGCGGAGCACGGAGTTTGTAATGTCGGGCGACGTCACGGCAAGCCGGTACTATCCGCCGCCGTTCGGAAGCGGCGGGCAGGTCGAGGACGACATCGACAAGGACGACGCGGTTATCGAGGCGGTGGTTTTCGCGGGTACTCCGGGCGGAATCAACATGCACCGACGGTTGGGAAACAATGTCCTTTTCGCCGACGGGCACGTAAGTGCGTTCGTAGTGTGGGACGGGCGTTCGTTGACGTATCACGCCCGGGATATGCGTATGTGGGGGGACGTGGTGGGGGACTAATGAGATGGAGTGGGGATTGAGGTAATCGTGGCGATTGGCTACGCTCGCGCGCATGCTGGCGAGGACACACTCATTTATTCTGGTGGGAATCGACGCGTTGCGGTGCGAGGTGGAGGTGGACGTCGCGGCGGTGGGGCAGACGAAGTCGACGGTGGTGGGGTTGCCGCAGGCGGCGGTAAAGGAGTCGGTGGACCGTGTTAGGCGGTCGATGGAGAACTCGGGGTTTATCTTCCCGGCGACGCCGCTGCTGGTGAATCTCGCGCCGGCTGACGTGAAGAAGGAGGGGCCGGCGCTGGACTTGCCAATTGCGGTGGGGCTGCTTCGGGCGACGGGGGCGATCCGGGGCGAGAAGCACAAGGATTACCTGATCGCCGGAGAGCTGGCGCTGGACGGTCGGGTGCGGCGGATCAAGGGGGCGTTGTCGATGGCGCTTTTGGCGCAGCAGCAGAAGATCAACCGGGTGATCCTGCCGGCGGAGAACGCGCGGGAGGCGGCTGTGGTGCAAGGGGTGGAGGTGATTCCGGTGAGTTCGCTGGGGCAGGTGGTGGGGCACCTCAACGAGTCGATGCCCGTCGAGCCGTACGAGCTGGACGACTTGCCGTACACGGTCAGCGCCCTGGGGCCGGAGCTCGACTTTTCCGAGGTGCGTGGGCAGGAGGCGGTGAAACGGGCGATCACCGTGGCGTGCGCAGGTGGGCACAACTTGCTTCTCGTCGGCCCGCCGGGGACGGGCAAGACGATGCTCGCCCAGCGGATACCGACCATCCTCCCACCGCTGACGCGGGGGGAGAGCCTGGAGACGACGCGTATTTACAGCGCGTTGGGTCTTCTCCCGGAGAGTGTGGCGCTGCTCGACCAGCGGCCGGTGCGCACGCCGCACCACTCGGCCACCGCGCCGTCGCTGGTCGGTGGCGGCAGCATCCCACGACCGGGCGAGGTGTCATTGGCGCATCACGGAGTGCTGTTCCTCGACGAGTTGCCCGAGTTCTCGCGTTACGTCCTTGAGATGCTCCGCCAGCCCATGGAAGCCGGCACGGTGGTCATCGCCCGGGCACAGGGGGCGGTGATGTTCCCGGCACGATTCATGCTCGTGGCGGCGATGAACCCCACGGCCAGCGGCTACGGCGCGACCAACACCTCCCAGCGCGACAAGTACATGGCCAAGATCTCCGGCCCGCTGCTGGACCGGATCGATATCCACGCCGAGGTCCCGGCGGTGCCGTATCGGGAGCTGACGAGCAAAACCACGGGGACCGACTCCGCCACCATGCGCGAGCAGGTGCTGCGGGCCCGCGACAAACAGCGAAAACGCTTCGGCGACCTCACCACCAACGCCACAATGTCCAGCCGGGAACTCAAGGCCCACTGCGACCTCGACCAGCGGTGTTTGCTCCTGATGAAGCAAGCGATGGACGAACTGGGGCTGTCAGCCAGGGCGTACGACAAGGTCCGCCGGATCGCCCGCACGCTGGCCGACCTCGACGGGACGAAAGACATCTCGGAGAACCACCTCGCCGAGGCGATCCAATACCGATTGTTGGATCGGAAGCACTGAGGGCGGTTTGGGCGGATTCCGGCCTGGCGTCTTCGGCCGCAGTCGCACGGGGGTTCGGCGTGCGGTTACAATCGGCGGCGGGGGCGTCAAGGGTGACCCATGAACGACACCGGCATCCAGAGCCTCTCGCCCGCTTCGACGCTGGCGGACCTGCCGGCCCATGACTTCACGGCGACGCCGGACATCCCCGGCGGGCAGATCGCCTGGGAGCTGCAAGCCAGCCCCACCGTGCCGGGGGTGATCATCAAGGACCGCGCGGGGTACCTCGTGGGGGTGATCTCGCGGTCGCAATTTTTCCGAGAGCTCTCGAAGTCGTTTCGGCAGGAGGTGTTTCTCTCGCGGCCGATCGAGTCGTTCCTGCGGACGCTGACGACGCAGACGCTGAAGTTGCCCTCGTCGATGCGGATCGACCAGGCGGCGGGGCTGATCCTCACAAGGGAAGCCGACCACGTCTACGAGCCGGTCTTGGTGGAGTATCCCGCGCCGAATTCTCCGTCCGGCGGCGGGGGGGGCGACGGACCGGCCGCCGGAGGACCGGTGCACAAGCTGCTCGACGCGTTCACGCTGCTCCGCGGGCAGACCAAGCTCCTCGCCCACGCCAACGAAATCATCCGCCGCCAGAAGGAAGCCGCCGAGATCGCAAACGCCCACAAGTCGGAGTTCCTCGCCAACGTGTCGCATGAAATCCGCACCCCCATGAACGGAATTCTCGGAATGACCGAGCTTGCGCTGGATTCAACGCTGACGGCCGAACAGCGGGAGTACTTGGAGCTGGTGAAGTCGTCGGCTGAGGCGCTGATGGTGGTGATCAACGACCTGCTGGATTTTTCCAAGATCGAGTCTGGGCACATTGAGCTCGACCCGGTTGCGTTTCAACTGCGCGATGCGCTGTCGGACGCGGTCCGCCCGCTGGCGGCCCGGGCGCACCGCCGCGGGCTGGAGATGCGCTGCCATGTGTACCCCGACGTGCCCGACCGGCTGACGGGGGACCCGGGGCGACTGCGGCAGGTCGTGCTCAACCTCGTGGGCAACGCGCTGAAGTTCACGGAAAAAGGATCGGTCACCATCGAGGTTCGGCTGGACGCGCTCGTCGACCACGAGGTCACCCTGCACTTTGCCATCGCCGACACCGGCATTGGCATTCCACCGGAAAAACAGGACATGATCTTCCTGCCCTACGTGCAAGCCGACGGGTCCACCACCCGAAAGTTCGGAGGGACGGGGCTGGGACTGGCGATCTGCACCAAGCTCGTCGAGGTGATGAACGGGCGAATCTGGGTACAGTCGCAGCTCGGGCGCGGGTCGATCTTCCACTTCACCGCCCGCCTGGGGGTGCAGGGGACCTCGGGAGAGGTTTACCTGCCGCGGGCCGGGCTGGAGGGACTTTCCGTGCTGCTGGTGGACCCGTCGGTCGCCAACCGCGAAATCCTCGTGGCGACACTGAAGTCGTGGCGACTCGGGCCGGTCGCCGTGGCCCCCGAGGCGGCGCTGGCGGAACTCACCGCGGCGAGCAAAGCAGGAAAGCCGTTCCCACTGGTGGTCGTCGATGCATCGTCTCCAGCCTCCGGTGGTGTGGAGCTCGCAGCCAGCGTCGCGCGCACACCTGGCCTCGTCGGGGCGTGCATCGTCATGCTGCCGCCCGCGACCAACCCCGCCGACCGCTCCCGACTCACCGAAGCCGGCGTCTCGGCCATGGTCACCACGCCACTCAAGCGGTCCGAACTGCTCGATTCCATCGTCCGCGTCCTCCAGCCACGAAACGACCGGCGTCAGTCCGACATCGCCGCCGGAAACTCCGTCTTTACCGCCACACCCAACCTCGCCCGCGCCGCCGAGGGACCGTCCACCGCGACCGCCGCCGCGACGGCCCCGGTGGCCGCACGCCCGCTCCGCGTGCTCGTCGCCGAGGACCACCCCGTCAACCAGCGACTGGTCACACGAATGGTCGAAAAACTCGGACACAC
>JBBRUM010000069.1:0-11670 GCA_038247815.1 Tepidisphaerales bacterium
CGCTGGTGTGCGAGGCGATTGGGGCCGGGGCGGCGCGGGAGAAGGTGGGGGCCAACGCGACGGGGCGGGCGTTTAACTCGGTGGCTGCAATCGAGCAGAGCGGGGATGGTCGGACGAATCCGATGGTGAATGCGGGGGCGATTGCGACGACGAGCCTGACGCCGGGGAGGAACTTTGAGGAGAAGTGGAACTTTTTGCACGAGGGGCTGTCGCGGTTTGCGGGTCGGACGTTGCCAATGAATGAGGAGATGCTGGCGTCGGCGCGGGCGACGAACTTTCGGAATCAGAGTCTGGCGCGGATGCTGCAGAGCGTGGGAAGGATCTACACGGACCCGACTGAGGCGGTGGATTTGTACACGAAGCAGTGTTTGCTGAATGTGAGTGCGAAGGATTTGGCGGTGATGGGGGCGACGCTGGCGGACGGCGGGCATGTATGAGACGTCGGGGGACTGGTTGTTTGACATCGGCTTGCCGGGGAAGAGCGGGATCGGCGGGGGGATCGTGACGGTGTCCCCGGGGAAGGGTGCGCTGGGGACCTTTGCGCCGCCGCTGGACGACGCGGGCAACAGTGTGCGGGGGATTTTGGCGTCGCGGTATTTGTCGGAGCGATTGGGGCTGGATTTGTTCGCGTCGGTGGCGAGGGACTGACGGGGGCGGCGGGAGCGGTGGGTGGCTAAAGGGACAGATGCCAGAGGTCGAGGGAGATCACCTCGGCCGGGCCGTTGGGTTCGAGGACGAGGCCCCGGGCGAGTTCTGGGTTTGGGGGATAGCCTCGGACCGTGTGGGCGGCGCCGTGCAGGAAGACCTCGAGGATCGATCGGTCGAGGAAGAGGTGGAAGGTGAAGGTGCCGCCGGGGGGTAGGTCGTGGCAGGGGGTGCCTCCGAGTGTGGCGATTTCGCGGTCGAGGGTGATCGGGAGGGAAAAGGGTGTGGTGCCGGGTGCGGTGTGGCGGAGGTGGAGGGTGAGGCGCGTGGTCTCGGGGGGGAGGCGGACGGTGAGAAGCAGCTCGAGGGTTTCGCCGTCGACCTCGGCAATGTCGGTTGGACCGGCGGAGAGGCTGAAGGGGGGCAGCGATCGGTGCGAGCGGCGAAGCGCGGTGAGCTCCGTGGGTGGCCGCTGTGCGATGTTACCCGAGGGGGAGAGGTACAGCTCGCGCGGCAGCGAGAGCACGCCCGCCCAGCCGCGCTGCTTGACCGACTCTCCCATCTTGTCGCCCGGGCCGGAATCGTGGTCCATCAGCCAGCCAAAGAGGATCCGCCGGCCGGAGTCATCGACGAGCGTCTTTCCCGCATAGAACGACGGGCCTTCGATCGGTCGCACGGACTCGATGTCAAGTTTGTCGTCGCGGAGGTCGCCTAGGTGGGCCCACTGGCGTTGCCGCGAGGTGAGCAGGACGTGTCGGTCGCCAAGGGGGAAGAAATCGGGACACTCGAAGTCGTACGCGGACTCGGCGGTTCGCCCCTCGGCGAGCACGCCGCAGTAGTCCCACCGGAGCAGGTCGGTGGAGCGGTAGAGCAGGGCCTGGCCTCCCGAGCCGTCGGGCTTTTCGCCGCCGACGAGCATTCGGAAGCCGTCGCCGTCGGCCCAGACGCACGGGTCGCGAAAGCACGCGCCGTTTCCGGCGGGGGGGCCGAAGATCAGCGGGTTTCCGGCGTATTTCTCGAAGGTGATCAGGTCGGCGCTGGTGGCGAGGGACTGGGTTTGGCGGAGGGGGTTCAAGGTTGAGATCGCGGTGTAGAAGAGATAAACGCCGCCGAGGGCGTGGATCAGCGAGCCGGTCCAGCAGCCGCGGCGGTCTGGCTGGTCGGGGGAGGGGGCGAGGGCGACGGGCATCGGCTGCCAGTGCACCAGGTCGCGGGAAACGACGTGTCCCCAGCACATGTCGCCCCAGTCCGGGCCGGCTGGGTTGTGCTGGTAGAAGACGTGGTAGTCGCCATTGTGGAAGAACGGAATGGGGTCGTTCATCCACGGAAAACCCTGGAAGTGGTACGCGGGTAGGTGTGGGTCGGAGGCTGGAGTTGGGCGGGACATATGTACAGCCGGGTGTTAGCGAAACGGCGGGGGCGAAACGCCAAGTTGCCGGCAGATGAACCGCGCGGTCCACAGATCAACTTCGCGGTGTCTGGGAACGGCGGACCGGACTTTGGATCTCAGGTTGCGCCAAATGTCGTGGCGTGCATCGTGCTCATGAAACTCGCAACCGTGGTCCCTGGGGTGCTGCTCGAACTTCCGTAGGTTCACGCAGTCCTCCGGGGCCTCTTCGATTCGGCGAGTTCGCGTGCCCGCGATTTTGCGAGCGTCTTACCGGCGTCGCGGGCCATGACGAATGCCTCTTCGACCGATCCAGCTTCGCAGATCAGAGCCGGGTCGTCGGGGCGGGTGATTCCGAACCGGCCGCCCTGGAGGGCATGGAGCGTGATCAACATGCGCCCATCTGAAACGGAGTATGACTTGGCCATGTGGGCAGTATAGCACGCGGGGGGTTATTGCATGATCAGCGCGTCCTTGGAAGTAGAGGCGGCCATCATCGAAATGACGGGGGTCGTACGCCGAGTTCGCGGCAAATGGCTTTGGCGGCGGTGGTCTTGACGTCGTTGTGTCTTGGTGTCGGCGCGGTGAGATGGAGGGTTGAGTTCGCCCAAATGTCGTGCTTTCCGCCACGGAGGAGGAAAGTGCAGCCGCAGCGCTCCACACACTGTTCGAGGTCGCGGCGTTTCATGCGGTTCGGCGGAGGGTGGGGCTTGGGGTTGGCAACAACTGCGCGGGTTTTTGAGAGCGCCTTGGCGGCGTCGCGGGCCGTCTCGAAGGCGTCTTCGATGGTGTCGGCTTCGGTTACCAAGTCGGGGATGAGCGGCGCCGTGACGGTGTATCCGCCTTCTTCGGCGGGATGGAGTTCGGGGGCGATTTTACCGTCGCTCACGAGGTATTTTCTTGCCATGATCGCATTGTCGCGCGCGGGGAAATCAGGGCATGATCAGTGCGTCGGGGAAACGTTGTTGGAGTTGGCGGCGGGCGGATTGGGCGGCGGGGTGGGAGGCGTAGGGTCCGAGGCGGACGATGTACTTTCCGCGTGCGTCGCGGAGGATGGAGATTCCGGAGAAGCCTTGGCGGCGGAGGGCGTCGGCTGCCGAATTGGCGCGGGGTTCGTCGGAGAAGGCGGAGAGGCGGATATGGAAAGCGCGGGCGCCGCGGTTTTCGGCGGCGCGTTGGGCTTGGAGCGTGCCGGGGTAGCGTTTGGCGGTTTCGGCGAAGAAGTTGTCGGCGGTGTTGAACTGGCCGAGGCGTTGGTAGGAGAGGGCGGCGCGGTAGAGGGCCCAGGCGCGGGCGTCGTCGGTGATGAGGTCGGCGTAGGCGAGGCGGAAGGATTCGGCTGAGGTGGCGTAGTCGTCCTGGAAGAAGGCGACGTTCCCGAGGGAGGCGCGGATGTAGGCTTGGAGGAGTGGTGCGGTTTTGAAGGCGAGGGCTTGTTCGTAGGCGGTGCGGGCGGCGGCCCATTTTCGTGCGGAGTCGGCGGGGGTGGCGGCGGGGCGTTGTTCGAGTGCGCGGCCGCGGAGGTAGTAGGCTTCGGCGGCGGCCGGGCCGTTGGGGGAGGCGCGGAGTTCCTGCGCGGCCAGAGCGAGCGCGGAGTCGTAGTTCTGGTCCTGCAACGCGGCGTATCCGTTGCGGAGGTTGTCCGACTGCATGGGCTGGCAGCCCGCGACCAGCGCGACAAGTGCAACGACGACGATGGGTTTGGGAAGGGTCATGGGACGACGGTAGGGTAATCCCAGTAAGCCGGGGGAGAAACATTGCGTCGCCGGTGGTTTTTTGCCCGGTGCGGAAACAAGTAGTTTGCGATGGTCGGAAGGTTCCTGGAAAGCGTCACCCGGTACGGACCGGAGGTGGCCGTGATCGACGACACGGGCAAGTACACCTGCGCGCAGGTGGGCGCGATGACAGCCGGGATGGCCGAGGCGCTCAAGGCCTTGGGCGTCGGGAAAGGGAAAACGGTCGGAATCGTGCTGCCAGCCGGCGTGGGCTTCGTGGCCGCGTTCTACAGGACGCTGCTGGCGGGCGGGGCGCTGGTTCCGGTGAACTTTCTCCTTGGGGCAAAGGAGATCGGGCACGCATAGAAAGATTCAGGGGTGCAGGTGGTGGTTTCTGCAGCGGCTCTGGTCGAGCGGCTGCTGGGGAACGTGCCGGGTGCGGAGTAGATCGCGGAGCGGGGGGCGCGGGGGGAGCTGCGGATGCTCAATGTCGGGACCTTCGCGCCGGCCGCGGTGGGTACCTACGCCGTGGGGGGTACGAAAAAGCTCGCGGTGCTCATGTACACATCGGGATCGTCGGGTTTGGCCAAGGGGGTGCGACTGACTCAGGGCAACCTCAAGAGCGACGTCAATGCGGCGATTGCGGCGGCGGGGTTCGAGCACGGCCACACGTTCCTCGGCGTCGTGCCGCTGTTCCACGCCTTCGGGATGACGGCGATGATGCTCGTTCCGATGCAGTTGGGGTCGGCTGTGGTGTACATCGGGCGGTTCTCGCCGGTGGCGTGCCTCAACGCGATCCGGGAGCACGGGGTGAGCCTGATGTTCGGCGTGCCGTCGATGTATCAGCCGATTTGTCGTCCCAAGGACATTACGCGGGACGACCTCGCGGGGGTTTACGGGATGTTCATCGGTGGCGAGCCGCTCCCGACTGCGGTCCGGGAGCTGTTCGAATCGCGGTTCAGGGTAACGCTGTATCAGGGATACGGGCTGACCTGGACCTCCCCGATTCTGGCGCAGAACGTGCCCGGAGCCAGTCGCGCCAGCAGCGGGGGTCGCCCCCTTCCGAACGTGGTCGTTCGCATCGCAGCCGAGGACGGCCCCACCCCCCGTCCAGCCCGGCGGCAACGGCGAGATCCAAGTCCGCGGGCCCATGGTCTTCGCCGGTTACCACAACCTCCCCGACGCCGCAGCCGCCGCATTCACCCCCGACCGCTATTTCCTCACCGGCGACCTCAGCCGCCTCGACGACGACGGCTTTCTGCTCATCACCCGACGCCTGAAGGACCTCATTATCGTCAGCGGCGAAAAGGCCCACCCCCGCGAGATCGAAGAAGTCCTCGCCCGACACCCCGCCATCGCCGAGGTGGCCGTCATCGGCCGCAGGGACGACTCCCGCGGCGAGGTGCCCGTCGCGCTCGTCGTCCTCCAACGGGCGAGCAGCCCATCGACGCCAACGCCGTCCGCACCTATCGCCGCGACCAAAACCTCATCACTTGAAAACACCCCCGCGAGGTCGTGTTGTTGAAATCCCTCCCCCGCAGCCCGACGGGCAAGGTCCGCCAACGCGAGCTCGGGAAGATGTTCCCTACCCAGCCGTTCTCACCATCATGGCGTCACCAGAAACGGCCCCCGACCCTGCCACTCCGGCGGCAGCGGGGGGATGTGCGCATACGTCCGTCCGAATCGCGCCAACTCCCCCGGCGAGACGAACAAATAATCCCCCGGCGACGCCCGCCACGCCCTCAGCACGTCCGGCCCGGAAGCGTCGAATACTGACGTGTACTTCAGCCGCGCCGAAGGGTGCGTATACAAAAACGCCTTGGCGTCCCCCACGAGCGTCAGCGTCACCCCGGGGTCCAGCCGAAGCGCCTCGGGCGTGTCGATGAAGAACAGCGGCTGCACCGCGCGAAAGTCCACACCCACAAACTGCGTCTGAAACTCCCCCTCCGTCGTCCGCAAAAAGTCCAGCCGATACCCCACCATCACCAAAGCAAAACACCCCGCCACCACCATCACCGCCAGCAACCCTCCCCTCACCTGCGGCGCAGCCAGCGCCACCAGCATCGCCATCACCGGTATCGCCGGAACAAAAAACCGCGACTGCAGGTGCGTCGCAAACAACCACACCAGCACATGCCCCGACAGAATCACCAGCAGCGCCCGCGCCAACCTCGCCCGCACCGCCAGCACCCCACACAACACCGCAGCCGGCACCACCACATACCCAAACTCCCCCGCCCCCGGCACCTGCCGCCAAAACGCCGTCACCCGCGCGCCCAGCCCGACTTGGTCCGCCCGCGGCGCATGTGCCCGGTCAAACCGCTCGACCTGCTCGGCTGAAAAGTGCCCCCGGCCCAACAACCCCGTCGCCAGCGGAAACACTGGGTTTCCCCCCGTCGCCGCCGCCGTCCGCACCAGCCACGGCGACACCGCCACCACCGCCACCCCCACAAACACCCCAGCCATCAGCGCCCGCCGGCCGGCCCAATCCTTCCCCGGCAGGAGCATCGCCACAGCCGGTATCGCCACGAGCAGCGGCAGGGCCGTGAGCTTCGCCCCGGCCGCGAATCCCGCGCACAGCCCCGCCAGAACCACGCCCCGGTACGTCAACCTCTCCGGCAGAAACAGCAGCGCCACCGTCGCCATCCCATACAGCACCACCGCCCCCTCGTTGTACCCCACCGGCGAGAGCATCAGCACATGCGGACACGCCGCCAGCGTCGCCGCCGCCAACACCGCGGGCACCACCCCCGCCGGACGCACCGCCCCATACCCCACCGCCCCACCCGCCACGAAAAACGCCACATGCATCAGCTGCGCCGCGTACATCCCCGCCCACGGCCCACCCATCATCCCCATCGCAATCAAATAGTGCGTCTCCATCGACAACGGCATGAACGAAAACACGTTGTGCCGATACGTCGCAATCGCCCCCAGCTCATACCACTCCCGCGGGAGCTGAAAGTGATACGCCAGTACGTCATACGCGTTGGGCTCCGTCGGCCAGAGCACCCCGGTTGGGAACAGCGCCAAAAACAGCACTAACCCGACCGGCACCCCAGCCAGCGCCACCATCCACCGCGCCGCCGACCCCGGTTCCTCCGTCGCCGGCGGCTGCGCCCCCCGCAGCACCCACACCCCCGCGAGCAACCCCGGCAGGAGGATCACGTACGCCACCCACGGCGTCGCCGCCGACGGCGTCACCCCGCACAACACGCTCAACCCCAATGTCGCCACCGACATCACCCCCCACCCCAGCCCGGCCGACAACCCCACCCCCAGCGCCGCGTGCGCCGCCTCATACCGCAACAACCGGAGCGCCGCCCCCCCCAACCCCGCCGCCGACGCCGCCCACAACAACACCGCACCCCCGTCCACCGCCAACCTCGATACCGCCAGCGCACCACTACCCCCACCCGACGCCGCCAGCACCACCGCCACCACAACCGCCAACCCCGCCGCCACCATCACCGGAGCCAGCAACCGAATCTGTGCGGCCGAAGCCATCGAAGACATGCCCGTGTTGTAGCACGCCACCCCCACCACCCGTTAATACCCCACGCATTGACCCCCCGTTCGACGGGTTCATGGGGGCGCTGCGATTCGTCCGATAATGGGGGAGATGGTCGACAAAGTCCTGGCGAGTCTGGTGGCTTCACAAAACGAAGCAGCCGATGACGTTCTGCTCGAGGCAGTGCGCATCGGAACCGGTGCGGAAACCACCCGCGCCCTCGATGCGCTCCTGCAACGCAAGACCCCGACAGGAATCTTCGGCATCCTCAAGCTCTTCAAAGACCTCCCCCAAGACCTCCGCCTCGCCATCCTCGGCCGCTCCGACGACCTTTACCACCAGCTCCCCGAAGCCGGTCGGGCCGACGACGCCCCCCTCCGCTCGGCTGCAATTCGGGTCATCGCCATGGCTCGACTCGGCAAGCTCAGCTACGTCCTCTCCGAGAACCTCCACCACGCCCACGACGACGTCGCCGGGGCAGCCGCCGACGCGCTCGTAAGCCTCTCCCGACACGTCGCCTCGGAAACCCGCCGCCTCCAATCCGGAACACTCGACGAGGTCGAACGCAAACGCGCCCACCGCAAGCTCCTCGAAATCCGCGCCGACATCGAAGCCGCCGTCTATCGCGCCCTCGACCTCCACAAAGGCGCCAAAGCCCAGGACCTCCTCCGCGCCGCACTCCTGCTCTGCGACCACCCCGGCAGCAAAACACTCGCCATCCTCTCCACCAGTCGCCACGGCGGCGTCTCCCCCATGGTCAAGCGCCTCCAGCAAGCCCCCGACGCCGAGCACGTCGAAGCCTTCCTACTCGGCGCAACCCACGGCCAACTCCGCACACAGTTCGCCATGAGCTTCTCCGCCATCGACGCCGGCCCCGTGCTCGACGGCCTGCTCCGCCGAACCCCCTGGCTGAAGGACAACCGCTTGGAGCTGTGCTTGCGGCAGGTCGGCCGCGGAGCCTGGTGGAACGACGCAACTCTCCTCCGCGACCTCTCCCGCCGCCAAGGCCCCGAAGCCGCCCTCATCGCCGAGTGGATCGCATTCTCCGGCGCACACGACGTCGTTCAAGACGAAAAACTCATCAAAATCCTCGATCACGCCCGCGCCGACGCCACCGCCCGACTCCGCCTTCTCCGAATCGCCATGCGCCGGCCGAGAGGCGCTTCGCTCAGCCTCCTCAGGCGGTTCCTCGACGACCCCGAAGAGTCCATCCAGCGCATCGCCACCCGCGAAATCGTCCGCCGACGCCCAGCCGATTACTCCTCCGTCCTGCTCGGCCTGATGAAATCCGGCCCGGAAACGGTCCGCCGCGTCGCCAGTCGCGCCATCTCCGCCGGAGCGTTCGACAACTTCTACGAACGCTTCGACAAGCTCGACGCCGCCACCCGCGTCCGCGCCGGAAAGGCCGTCTTCAAACTCCTCCCCGACGCGGTGCTCCGCCTCGGCAGAAAGCTCAGCGGCGGCGGCCCGGAACAGCGCATCAAGGCCCTCACCGTCACCGCCGAACTCGCCCTCGCCGACGCCGTCCGCGACGCCGTACTCGCGCTAGTCTGCCACGACAGCCCCAAGGTCCGCTCCAAAGCCGTCACCGTCGCCGGAACCCTCACCGAATCCGTCCCCGACCTCATGCTCGAAAAAGCCCTCTCGGACCCCGACGCCCGCGTCCGCGCCAACGCCATCGAGGTCCTCGAAAAAACCCGCCGCGACGACTTCATACCCCTCCTCGCCCAACGCGCCCGCGCCACCAACAACCGCGAACGCGCCAACGCCATCAAAGCCCTGCACAGCCTCAAGGTCTCCGCCGCTCTCCCTCAACTCATGCTCATGCTCCGCGACGACCGGCCCGAGCACCGCATCTCCGCGCTCTGGGCAGCGCGGCACGTCGGGTTTTACCGAATGCTCACCGAGGTGCTACGGCTCTCGAAGGAAGAGCGCGACCCCAGAGTCCGCCGCTACGCCGAAGCCTCCACCCGACTCGTCGCCACCCAAGTCCGGGCGTTCTCCACGCCCGAAACCGACCCCACCCACCCCGACAACGTCCGCCGCGCCGCAGCCGCCAAGACGCCCGAAACACCCGCCGCCATTCCGCCCGTCGCCGCCCGCGACCTCGGCGCACACATACCCGTCGGGCCCGTCCGACCCGGCATGGCACGCGTTTACAAGCCCGGCCCCGATGGTCCCGGACCAACTGTACTGCAGTTCCCCAACCTGCCCGACACCTCTTTACCTTCCGACAAGCGAGTAGGCTAAACACCATGGGAATTGGATTTCTCCTCGCCCAGGTGTCCGACGACCGTCAGCAGGCTTTTCTGCGCTCGTTGAACCAGTCCGCCACGACGTCCGTCGACGGCAAGTGGTTTGTCCTCGGCGTCGCCGTCATCATCGCCCTGCTCACGGCTGCAGCGCTGTACCAGAGGCGCGCCCGCGCTCCGGTGAAGACCTCGCGCAAGTACCTCCGAAACTCGCGCAAGCTCATGAAGGAAATGGCCGCATCGCTCGAACTCACCGGCGGCGAGGTCCGCAAACTTGAACACCACGCCGAGCGACTCGGCGTTGAAAACCCGCTCACCCTGATGCTCTGCCCGTCGCTGCTCAAAAGGGGCGAAAAGAAGGAAGAGCCCGCCAAGGCCGACGCGTGACAACGCCTCCCCCGGCGATCCCCGCTCAAGCTGACTAACTAAAGAAACGCCCGCGGCACGTGCCGCGGGCGCTCTTGATTCCATCGGTATTCCGTCCGGCTTATCGCCGCGACTGTTCGAAGTAACCCGTGTAGTACAAGAACCGGTTCTGGTTCAGCACCGGAATGTACAGCTCACGGGCTTTGTTCAGCACGGCGTAGAACGCGTCCAGCTCGGCTTGGGCGTCGGAGAGGATCTTCGCGTTGACCGGGTCGCGGCGCTGTTCCTCGGTGAACTCGGGGATCTTCGGCTCGGAACCGATCACCAGGAAGTCGGTTCGCGCCGCGACGGCGGTTTCCACGTTCCCGCCCCACTCGCCGATCAGCCGGCGGAGGATTGTCGCGTCGTTACCGTCGGGAGTGCCCGGCTTGGTCAGGTCAAACTTGCCAAAAACGACGAAGTTGTAACGCGTGTTGCGGTCGTAAACGATGTTGGCGATCAGGTCGCCCTCGGTGATCGCCGTACCGGGGGTCACTCGGACGACCCGGGCCTCCGAAAAGTTCGGACCCACGCGGATGATCTCGATTGAGGCCTTGCCCTTGGGCAGCGTCGTGTCGTCGGCCGCCAGCGGCGGCACGCCATCGACCTTGCCGAACACCTCAAATGTCATCCCGGGAACGATCTGCTGACCCGCGCCCAGCGAGATGTACACCACCGAGTCGGTCGAGACGCGGGCGATCGTCCCGTCGGCTTGACGGATCGTCGATTGCGCCGCGTCCGGACGGAAGGCGGCGAGCTTCTGCTGCGTCTGGCCCAGCTCTTTTTCGAGACGCTGGTTGGTCCGCTGGGAGTCGGCGAGCTTCTGTGAGATCTGCGCCGACGCGTCTGACATGGCCTTGCGTTCGGTTTCCACGGTCTTGTTGATGTCGTCCACCACACCCTGACGGTCCATACGGTCCTGCTGGGCGCCTGCCACGGCTTTGGAGGCTTCTTCGCGGACCTCGGCGATCTGTGTGTCCTTGTCGGCGAGCTGCTTCGTCGTGTCGGCGACGGTCGCCGCCGCCTGCGTCTTGGCGTCGGTGGCGGTCTTGGTCAGCTCGGCGATCTGCGCGGTGTTGGTGGTGATGGCGTTGGCCAGCTGGGTCACCGTTCCGGCGATGTTCTCGGTGGTCGATGGCTCGGTCAAACCGGCGGCCTTCATGGCTTCGGCGGCTTGCGCGAGCGCGGCATTGGCAGCCGTTGTCGCCGACGCCGGGTCCTGCCCGCCGAGGAGTTTGGCGAGGTCATCCCGCTCGCGAACGGCCGCGTCGAGGATCCGCTCGCCCTGCTGGGCACGCTCCTTGATCGCCGTCACCGTCGGCCCGGAAATCTGGCCACGGGGAACGATCGCCCCGTAAGCACGCGTCAATTCCTCCAACTCCCGACCGCTCCGACGAGCGTCCGCGGAAAAGATAAACGCAAACACCATCGAGGTGATCGCGACGATGGCCGTAATCACCAAGGCGGTAATCAAACCTGTTCGGGACCCTGCCGAGCTCGCCATTGAAAAGCCTCCGAATCGAGCGTTGTTTCTTCTTCCTATCGAACCCAAAACATGCGACTCCCGACAGGATACCCACCCTGCCTCAAGTCAACCCCAAGTCAGCTCGCAGACCCGGGTTCCGGAATCTAACGCCAGCCCATCACGCGAGCAAGGAACCCGCCCCCGCCAAACTGGTCCAATACGGATTATCGGCAACCCCCACCCGCAGCCCCCCGAGCACACGCCCAACCCCTGCCCTCCCCCGACTTCCC
>JBBRUM010000070.1:0-11546 GCA_038247815.1 Tepidisphaerales bacterium
ATCGACGGCGGCGGTGTCGGAGGAGCGGGGTGCGTCAGACTCTGCCGCGTCGGAGGGTGTGGAGTTGGCGCGGTGGGATTTGCTGGTGTCGTGCATGACCATGCGGGTGTGCTCGATCGTTGCCCATTCTTCGGGGGTGTAAGTCAGACGGGTGGAGGTCATCCCCAAGGGGGTCCAGATGAAGTCGCGGAGGAAGACGTCGGCGGGCTTGGTGGAAACGACGCGGACGACTTCGCCGAGGAGGTACCAGGTCGAGGCGACGTGGTATCCGGCGGACTTGCCAACGATCCAGTTGGGCTCGAGGGGCGCGTTACCGAGGGTTTGCAGGATCTCGGCTGGGGATTGCCGCGTCCATGCCGAGATGGCGGCGCGGAGGCCGGCGGTGTGGGTGAGGCAGTGCCGGAGGGTGATGGCGGCTTTGGGGCCGCCGTGGGGGGCGAACTCGGGGAGGAACTTGCAGACGGGGTCGTCGAGCTTGAGGAGCTTGCGTTCCCATAGCCATGCGATGGCGGCTGCGGTGTGTGGCTTGCCGGCGGAGAGCCACGGGCAGACGGAGTTGTGGGAGAGCAGGCGGCCGGGCTCGGCTTCGGCGAGGACGATGTCGGAGACGACCTGCCCCCGCAGTGAGACGTACAGGCGCGCCCCGATGTGCAAGCCGTCGTCCAAGCCGCGGAGGAGCACATCAAGCGTCCGTGGTAGTGCGTCTGGCATGCCCGGAGTGTAACCCGGGGCGGGGCGAAAGGCTGGATCGAACTTCTCGCGGAAGGCAATCGGGTTGCCACGGACTTCCGCGGAGAAGACCGGACAGAGAACGGGAACGGCGTCCGCAGTTAAATGTCCCCTTATACAGACTATTATCCTTCTCCTCTGTCCGTTGCCGGTTCGACGAAGTCAGGGCGATGCTTTCCGCCATTTCTGTCCGGTCTTTTCCGCGAAGGTCCTTGGCCACCTGTTCGGCTGAAAGAGTCCGAGCGGATTACTGCGCCGGTGGTGTGGCCAGGGCGTTGGCGGTGCGGTAGGCGGCGAGGGCGGCTTGGCGGAGGGAGAGGGTGGTGGCGTTCTTGGCGTAGGCGTCGGTGACTTGGGGGAGGGGGAGGTTGGGTTCGGCGTCGGCGAGTTTTTTGGGGGTGGCGGTGATCATGCCCTGGAGGTAGACGTGCTCGATGGCGAGGCGGGAGCCTTCTCTGACCCAGTCGCGGATGTTGGTGACGGCGAGCTGGTCGGAGGACCCGGCGGAGACTTGGGCGGAGACGTGGGCGGAGACCTGAGCGGAGACCTGGGCGGTGAACTGGGCGCGGGGGTGGAGGTTGGCGATTTCGGTGGCTCGGGTTTGGGCGAAAGACAGCGAGCGGTCGTTGCCGATCCAGCCGTCCCAGAGGGAATGAAGGTTTCGACGTTCGCCGCGGTACATGAGGAGCCATTCATTGGCTCCTTTGTCGCCGGTGGGGTGGGCTTCGGAGTAAAGTGAGGTGTTGTGGCAGGGCTGGTGGGAGTCGGCGCCGATGTGGAGAACCCAGCAGAGGGCGACGGCGCGGTCGGGTGGCGGGAGCGATTCGTCGTGGAACCGGGCGAGGTTGTATTCCCACGCCGAGATCGAGTCGTAGGGCTCGCCGGGTTTGGCGGGGGTGGCGGGTTCGCCCTTGAACTTGTCCTCGCCGCCGAAGGGGAAAAAGGGGATATCGGTATAGTGCCAGTTGCCCTTGTGGTGGACGGCGGAGGCGGGGTTGTTGCGATCGCGGACCATATCCGGCCAGGTACCGGCTTTGGCGAAGGCGTACTCGGCTCGGGCGGCGCGGTCGTCTTTCGGACCTTCGTATCCCCGGAGGAGGTCTTGCTCGTAGCGGGGGTGGGCACGGAGGATCTCGTCGAGTTTGTCGCGAAGTTCGGGGGACAGGTTGCGGTAGACCAGGACGTCGATGGTGGTGTGGCCGGCGTCATTCCAGGCGCGGGCCGTTGAGGCGAAGAGGAGTAGTGCGGCGCAGACCAGGGCGGCAAAGCCGGGGCGTGGGTTGGGCATGGCTGGAGTTTAGCGTGGCGAAATTAAGACCGCGCTGGCCAGACGACGGCGAGAAGCACAGCCGGCAGGAGCAGCAGGACGGAATTGATGACAAGAATTCGCGTCCACTGCGCGGTGTACCCAGCCGTTGGGGCGAAGTACGTCGTACGGACCGCGACACCGTCGGACCGGGGGACCAAGAGCGTGACGCCGAAGCAGGGCGTGTCGCGGAGCGTGGTCTTGAACAGTTCGCCCGGCTCGGGGGGTGGAGTGGGGAGGAGAGGGGTGCTCGGGTGATTGGGGCTGCGCCAGGAAACGTCGGGCGAGACCACTTCGGCGACGTGGCGGGCGTCGCCATCTATGGACAGCTCGGGGAAACGGTCGCGGGTCCAGGGTGCGTTGGCGAGGGTGGCGGCGCGTGCGGAGAGCTGGGCTTCCCACGAGTTGCGCGTAGCGCCGGTTTGCCAGTAGGTCAGCCCGAACGCGAGAAACGCAAAGAACGAGACGAAGGCAATCCGCAGGAGCAGGCTGAGGGAGTCTCCAATGCCAATGCGGAAAGTCTTCATGGAGGCGTCCGGCGGCGGTGGCCTTACTTCTTTCCGCGGGCGCGGACGGACTGGACCGAGCCGTTGGGGAGGAACACGGCGCGGACGTCGCGATTCTCGTGCTTGCCAGTGATGCGGTAGGTGACGGCCGAGCCGGTTCGGACCTCCTCGATGTCGGTCACCACAATGCCGCTGAACCGCGACCCCAGGGAAGAGACGACGATGGGGGGAAGCTGGAGTTTGTTGATGTCGATGGCTTCGTAGACGGTTGCGCCGGTTTGGTTGAAGGCGAGGCGGTGGGGGATGGTGGCCAGGGGAATCTCGAACGAGTAGATTTCGGCCGAGCCGCGGGTTTCTCGGGTGACGGTGGCGGGGGTGGCTCCGCCGGTTTTGGCGATGGCGGCGGCGCGGACGCGTTCGGGGGCGTCGGCGAAGGGGATGACGGCGAGCTTGACGTCGCGCGACAGCACCCTGCCGTCGGAGGTCACCTGCACCTCGCCCGGTTGCAGCTCAGCGGTGTTAAAGTCTGCGGTGTAGACGGTTCGACCTTGGTACTCGTCGGGAGTGACTTTGGAGACGATTCCGCCGGCGGTTTCGCGTTCGATGGCGAGTCGGGCGGGGGCGGGGATCTCGCCGAGCATGGCGACCTGCCTGGCGACGGCGGCTTCGTCGGTGGCGACCGAGTTTTTGCAGCCGGTGGATGCGGTGAGTGCGGCGAGGACGAGAACGAGAAGTGCGGTGCGGTTCACGATGCGGCTCTCCTGCATGGGGTGGATGATTCCGAGGGGCGGAGTGTAGCTTGGGAGGGGTGGGGGGCGGTAGGCGGGGGGAAGGCGGGCGAGGAATTCGCGGCGGCAACTTCCCGGGCGACTTCTCAGGCAAGTTCTCGGCGCGATCTCGGGGGGCTGATTCGGCGTCGGCGGGTTCGAGCCACTACGCAGCCAGCGGCTGGGTGGAGAGGTACAGAGACAGCATTCCCCGGTCCAGCTCGTCGATGTCTTCCAAGCGGGCTCCGATTTCAACGTCATTGCCGACTTCGCGGACTCGTACGACAGTGAGCACGCCGGTCCACTCGCGCTTCGGGCGAATCGTCGGGCCGGAGTGGTCGATGAACGGCGAGATTCCGGCGAAAGACGGGAGCTCAATCCGCACGCGGATCTGACTGCCGACTGTGGTGGACTTGTCGGACGACCGCAGGCGGATCCCGCCGGCGGAGAGGTCGATGAGCTGGCCGAGAGTCGTCTCTGCGGGGGCTTTCTTGCGGGCGGCGACCTTTTCGCGGGCTGAGTCGAGGCGTTCGACGACGATGGCACGGTCGAGAAGGTCGTGGCGGCGGTGGGCACGGCGGTCGCGGCCGTTGAACCATGCGATAGCGGATTCTGTGGTTGACGATTTCATGCGAGCTCCGAGGGAAGGGATCGGGCCGAGCGGCAGGGTTGAAGGACCTGTGCGTTCTTTGATGAATATCGTCCCTAAACGGGAGGGAGGATGAGAAGATGGGTAACTTCGGAGGAAAATTCCGTGGAAAACGTGAAGTTATTGGACGCAAACTTCGCGGGCCGAGGGTCGCGCGCGGGGGAACACGAAGGCCGTGCGAAGTTACGCGAGAGGGGGACGGGCGTCGGGCGCGGGCTGGGGGCGCGGGGTAGGGGGGTTAGTTGGCGGCGCCGGGGCGGGTGGTGGGGGGGGTGGTTTGGCGGAGCGGGGGGAGGGGCAAGCCGGTGAGGGGGTTGAGCGAGCCGTCGGGGGAGCGTTCCTTCAGGGGGTCGTGGAACCAGTGGCAGGTGATGCAGTCAACCGGGGCGCCGCGGGTCGGGCCGTGGGTGAACGAAGGGACGTCGGCTTTATGGCAGGAGATGCATGACGCCGCGCCTTCGGTCATGTCGGGGGAGAGGACGTCGGAGGTCGCCGAGGAGGTGAGGGCTTTGGAATGGCAGTCGAGGCATCCGACCGAGCGGTGGGCGTTGTGGTCGAACTTGGAGTTCTTAAACCACCGGCGGGGGGAATCGGGGATTCCGGTGGGGGTGGTCATGGCAAGCTGCAACGGGACGGAGGCGATGACGGGAGTGTTCGGCGTTGCGGTCGCCGGCGCGGTCGCCGGCGCGGTCGTGGGGAGGGCCATCGTGCGGGGGAAGGCGATCGCGGGGACCTCGCCGGTGACTTGGTGGCAGTAGTTGCAGTTCGAGGCGATCCCGAAGGTGACCAGATGCTCCAGAACGGAGACATCAGGGCCGGTGGCCAGGGCGGGAGTGGCGGGGGTAGCCGGTTGTGTGGAGGCGGGGGCGGGAGGGGGGGCGACGGCTCTTTTGATGGCGGCGAACTTTTCGTCGCGGCCGAAGGCTTTGTCGGTGGCTTCGGAGAGCTCGGCCAAGCGGGCGGCAACCCACTCGAGTTCGGTGATCGTTTTCTTTTCCCTCTTCTGCCGGGGCGGGCGTCCGGTGACGATTTCGACGGTGAGCTCCGCCGACTTGTCGGGCATGGCGGAAAGCTTCTGGGCGTACTGGTTGCCGACCGAAGCGAGAAACCCGCGGACCACCGCCAGGTCCTCGTGAGGAATCGGCAGGCGAAACTTACCGGGCAATTCGATGGCGTGGCAGCCGATGCAGTGGCGTTCGTAGGAGATCTGCGACATGTCGGCGCGGTCCTGCGAGCGCGACCAGTCCAGCGGGCGGTCCTTGATCGTGGCGTACGGCGGGGGCAGGGAGGGTGAGGGTTCGTTGAGCACCACCTGCGGATCGTTGACGGCGTGGCAGGAGGTGCAGTTGTCTTTGAGTACGCCGATGTTGTTGTGCTTCTCGTGGTTGAACTTGATGACGGTGGGGTCGGTCCAGGCGGCCGAGCCGAGTTCGGTCGATCCGGGTTTGACCAGCGAGCGGCCGAAGTTGGGGTGCTTCAGGGGTTCGAAGGCGGTGATCAGTGTGGAGACGACGATCTTGGAGGGTTCCTTGGCGTTCTTGCTGAGGTCGCCGTGGCAGTCGATGCAGAGCGAGGAGTGGGAAGCGGCCATGGCGGCTTCGCCGCGGTGTTCGACGTGGCAGGAGACGCAGTCTTTGCTGGTGAGTTTGGCGTCGGCGGCGGCTGCGAATTTGGGATCGGGTCGTGCGCCGGCGGTCATGGATGCGGCGAGGGCGGGCCACTTGCTGACGGTGGCGTCGGTTTGGTTGTGGTGGTGGATGGCGCCGTCGTGGCAACTGAGGCAGGAGGCGTCGGAGACGGTTTTGGAGAATCCGGCCGATCCACCGGCTGTACCGGCTCCGCCGCCGTCGTGGCAGGCGCGGCAGTCGTTTTGGATGAAGGCGTGGGCCGAGGTGAGCTCGCCGGGGTTGTGCAGGCGTGCGTCGCCGCCGACGGAGAAAAAGGTGACGAGCGCGATCGTGACGAGGCCCGCGAGGAAGAACAGCAACTGCCGCCCCGTGCGAAGCGGGTGGGGGCGTTTGAAGTAGTTATGGTCGATGCGTCGCGAGACCGCCTTCTGCGTGCGGATTCTGGCCATGGTCCTGATCCCTCTTCCCTGCGTGCGGTCGAAAATGACGCGCCGGCCCTGCCACCGGCGGCGGCGATTATGAACGAAGTCGTGAAAAGGTGGAAGTGAAAACCGATGAAAAGCGATTTGGACGCGTCGGGTGCCCGAGGATCGCCGGACCAGCCCGGGACGTGCGGGGAGTGGGTGGACCGGAAAAAGAGGCGTTACCACGGACTTTTCGCGGACGTGGCACGGACTGGAAAGCGGGGATCAGACCGGCGGGCACGGGCGAAGGCGACAGTTTTGAAAGGCAGCAGGTGTGTTTGAGCACAGACCTCGTGCTGCCGCTCTGTCCGTGTTTTGCCCGTGATCGCCCGCGGCAACTGTTGATTTACTTGGCCTCGGCACGGAGTTGCTCGGCGACCTTCACGGCTTCGGCGCGGACGCGGTTGAGCTTGCCGAGGGCGTCGTAGGCGGCGTATTTGTACACGTCGCCGAGGGTGGGGTAGTTGAATACGGCTTGGATGAAGAAGTCGATGTCGCCATCGTACATCAGGCAGGCCATTCCGATGTGGACGAGCTCGCTGGCGATTTCGCCGATCACGTGGACGCCGAGGAGCTTTCCGTTGGTGGCGTCGACGATGAGCTTAATCATACCCTCGGTGTCGCCGATGATCAGGCCGCGGCCGTGCTGGCCGAAGCGCGACTTGCCGACGACGTAGGGGATGCCTTCGCGCTGGCAGTCCTGCTCGGTGCGACCGACCTGCGAGATCTCGGGGATGGTGTAGATACCGGCTGGGAGGATGGTGGAGAGCTTGGACTTGTAGTGGAGCTTAAACGCGTGGCACATGGCCAGGCGGCCCTGTTCCATGGAGGTTGACGCCAGGGCGGGGGCGCCGATGACGTCGCCGGCTGCGTAGATGTTGGGGATGGTGGTCTGATAGGTCATCGGGTCGACGCGCTCAACGTGGCCATACTTTCCGATGGGAATCCCGAGCTCTTTGAGGCCCATGCCTCCGGTGTTGCCCGAGCGGCCGAGCGCGTACAGCAGGGCGTCGACCTCCATCTCCTTGCCGCTCTTGAGCTTGAGCTTGACGGTGTTTTCGTTGGTGCGGGCGGCGGATTCGAGCGAATCGTTCATGAACAATTCGACGCCGGCGGAGCGGATGCGGGTCATGAACTCTTCGCCGATTTCCGCGTCAAGCAGCGAGTCGAGGGCGCGGCCCTTCGGGTGGATCAGCGCCGACTTCACGCCCAGCGCGTTGAACAGGCAGGCGTACTCCGACCCGATCACGCCCCCGCCCACGACGGCCATGGACTTCGGCAGGCGCTTCATCTCGAGGATCGTCGTCGAGTCGAAGATTGTTTCGTCGTTGAAGGGAATGGACGGCGGCCGCGCCGGGACCGAGCCGGTGGCGATGAGGATGATCTCGGCGGTGAGGGTGATTTCGCCCTCGAGGGTTTTGACGAGCACGGTGTGTGGGTCGGCGAGGCGGGCCGTGCCGCGCTTGATCTGCACGTTGTGCCACGGCGCTTCCATCGACCGGCGGGCCCGCTGCTGCTCGCGGAGTTGCACCATGTTCTTCCGGGCCATGAAGTTCGACAGCGAGACGTCGGCTTTGAACTCGACGGCCATGCCTTCGCCGAGTTGTCGGGTTCGGAACCCGGAGAGGAAGAGTGCGGACTCGCGGAGAGTTTTCGAGGCGAGGGTCCCCCAGTTGATGCAGGCTCCGCCGAGTTCCTTCCACTCTTCGATGAGGCAAACGCGGTGGCCGAAGTAGGCGGCTTGGGCGGCGCCCTTCTCGCCGGCGGGACCGCCGCCAATGACGATGAGTTCAAAGTCGTAGGTGGGTTTGGGGGTGCTGGCGGACATGGAGGTAGCTCCCTGTATAGGTATGGATGGATCGCAATGCGATGTTGTACTGGAACGGGGGGGCTGGGTTCCATCCTTACGCCCGTCATTTGCTTGGGTTTATTTCGCGGTCGGGAGGGAGTTCGGGTTCATCGCGGGGGATTCAATCGCGGGAGTGTAGGCGGTTCTGGGGTGGGTATGAGCCCGGTACGCGAGGTAGCACACGCCGATGTAGCCCAGTTGCGTTGCGGTGAAGACGCCCACGTACAGCTGTCCGCCCGTGCCAAACCCGTAGGAGTGCAGCCCGGCGCCCAAGATGAAGTTCACCCCGTACCAGCTCATCAGAACCGTCAAAAACGCCACCACCGCCCCCGCCGCCAAGCCCCACTGCCCCACCCACCCGGCGAACCGCCCGTGCAGCAGCGCGAGGTAAACCAGCAGAATGATCAGCGCCCAGACCTCTTTCGGGTCCCACGCCCAGAAACGGCCCCACGATACGTCAGCCCAGAGACCGCCCAGGATCGATCCGGCCGCAATAAGAAGCACGCCGACCTGCACGGCCCGGTAAAGGTGCTTGAGGTTCAGCGCGATGGCGGGCTTGGCTGAGGGCTTCCACGCAAATAGCCCGAGCACGATGTTCCCCAGTACCAGCGCCACGAGAAACGCCGCGTACGACGAGGTGATGGTGAGCACGTGAACGGTAAGCCAAAGGTTCGAGCGGAGCACCGGGGCGAGGTTTTGAACGGCTGCGCCGAACTCGGGGGGCATGATGTCGGCTACGACCCCGGCTGCGGTGGCCCCGATGGCTCCGGAAATCGCCGCGGTTTTTCCGCCGTGGGACAGCTCGATGCACACCGCCACCACCGCCCCCACCAGCGCCACCCAAATCACCGTCTCGTAAATGTTGGTCACCGGCGCCCAGCCGGTGATCGAGCAGCGCCACGCGAAGGCGAAAATCGACCACGCAATGCACCCGATCAGGAGCCCCATCCCCGCCCGGTACACCCACGGCGACGTGATCATCAGCGACGCACACAGCACCGCGAGGGCGACGAGATACCCGATCCAAGCGAGTCTAAACGGGTGCAGGGCGTGATAGGCCACCTCGCGGGAAAGCACCGCGGTATCGGCGTAGTTCGGGCCGGCGGCGAGGGTCACCGCCAGGCGAAGCGCGTCGACGGCGGGTGCGGCGGGGATTTCTTTATTGGAAGCGCGGAGCACGTTCAGCCACGCTGTGAAGACGGCCGCCCCGGCGGGGTCGGCTGACCCGGCGAGGGCGTCGACGGTGCGCCACGGGTCGTGGTCGAGGGCGGAGGCGTTGGCTTTATACGGGAGGATGGCGAAGCGTTCTCCGGAGGCGACGGCGTCGAACATGCGGAGGCGGTGGGAGAGTTCGAGGGCGGCGGTTTCCTCGCGGGAAAGGCGTGGGTCTTCGCGGGTGGCTTGGGCGGCGCGCTGTTTAACGACGACGACGGAAAGCAAGTTGCGGTACGCGTCGGACGAGCGGACTTGGGCGGGCGTCGCGTGCTGCGCGTCGCCGGAGAGGCCCACCATCGTCCGCAGCGAGAGGTACGGCACGTGGATCAGCGGGCGGGTTTCCCACGAGACGCTGTCGCGGTGGATGGCCAGGGTCAGGGCGAGGGGGTCGTTGCCCCGGAACGACTCCCGGCCGGTCATCAGGCGGACGGACTCGCGGGCCATGGTGTCCAACGGCTTGATCCGCCCCCCGTCGAGCACGGGGATCGGGCGGAGGGCGTCGAGGTCCTGCGCGCGGGCGGGAGAGGCGCAGACGAGGAGCGCCGAGAGCGCCGAGAGACACAGCGCACAGAGAAATCGGGACAGTGGCAAACGTGTTGTGCGGTGGATGGAGTTCAAGCGACACCTCCGGCGAGTGGGTTGGGGGTGGTGGCGGCGGACGGGACAGTTGCGCCGGCCGCCGAGGCGGGGGCGGGCTTCTGGAAGTAGGCCTTCATGTAGAAACTGAGGAAGATGCCCAGGCAGATGATCAGTGACCCGGCGTATTTCAGGACCGTGCCCGGGTCGCGCCGAACGGAGAGCGTGGAGACGGTCTGACCGAGGGCGTCGTCGAAACCGGCTTGGTAAAACGTGTATCCGGTGACAATGTTTCCGACGGTCAGGGGTTCGTTCATGGTGATCAGTTGGCGGTGTGAGGTTCCGTCGCGGTGGTTGACGATCATGGACGATTCGTAGGTGGCGGCGTCGGTGGTGCCGGGGTTGTTGGTCTTTTTCGAATCGACCATGGCCAGGGTGAAGGGCAGCCCGCTGGATTCAAAGCCGTAAGCAAGTGTGGCTGCCCCGCGGGGCGAATCGACGCCCTTGGGCGCCGCGGCGCGGGCGACCCACGCTTCGCGCCGCGTGCCGTCGATGGTCACGGCGACGCGCACGGCACGCATCGCTTCGGTGAGCTTGGACGGCGTCACGTCCGCCCGGGCAAAGGTTTCGGCCACGACGGCGGCCGGGAAGTGCGCGGTGACGGTGGCGGAAATGCCCATCCACTTGGCCAGCTCGGCGTCTGTCACCTTTCCCGCCGAGCGGACGCCCTCGTTGGCGTATGCCCGGTGGTACAGCACGCCGTCGGGACCCTGAAGCAGGTGCAGCCGCCCGCGGGTTCCGTCGGAGATCGCGGCGTACATCGCGGGGTGGTCGAACCGAGGGCGAACCCCCGGCGCCAGCGGCCCGGCCGTCTGAAGCGTCAAATACGGGTTCCGCGCCGACAGCAGAAACTCGCGGGCCACATTGTCCGGCCCCACGATCCGCACCCGCGCGATGGGGGCAATCGGCTCGGCCCCCGCCGGAAGGAGCTGGTCGCCGTCGATGCTGGCCTGCGGGAGATACTGCGGAAACGACACCAACGCCCCGCCCGCCACCTTGGTCACCACGGCCGGGTCCTTCGACACCGGCACGACCACCGACTCACCGCCGAGGTGGAGTGTCACCATTCCCAACTCGCCAAGCGACTGCCGAGCCGGCGGGGCCAGGAACGCGGCGACGTCGCCTTCGCTCGGGGTGGACCACAGCGCCACCTCGAGCAACCCGCCGAAGAGCGACTTGGTGAGCCCCGTTTCCCCACGGGGCAGGACGATCTGCACGGTGTCCTCGACGGGGGCGCCACCGGGGGCCGTCCCCGAGATCCGCACCTCGGCCGCCGGCGTACCGTTGCGGTCGGGCGAGAGCTCCCGAACGATCTTGGCGGCCGGAAGCCAGTCGAGCACCTCCAGTTGCACACCCTCGGCAAGGTCGAACGCCGGGTTCGGACCGATCCACTTCGGCTCCGGCCAGCCGGGCAATAGCGCCCTCGCCGCCGACGGATACCCCGCCTCCGACCAAAACTCACCCGGCAGAACCCAATGCTTCCCACCCACCGACACCTGCACGCACTCAGACACCATCGCAATGTCGTTGTGCGAGTCCCCCGGCCTGAACGATACCCGCCCGTCCACCGACAACCGGAACGACACCAGACACCCAGCCAGCAGCGTCAAAATCCCGAGGTGCGTCACGACGAAACCCGTCTGCTTCCTCTTCCAGGGATACCGGATGAGCGCCGCCGACATCACATTCACCGCGAGCAGCGCCATCGACGCCATAAACACGTTCGACCCAAACACAAGATGCTGCACCGCCGCCATCCCGTACCTCGCCTCGTAAAACGTGGCGATCCCCAGCAAT
>JBBRUM010000071.1:0-11395 GCA_038247815.1 Tepidisphaerales bacterium
CCGAACAGCGAATCCGGCCAGCGGGTGCGCGGACGGTCGGGCCGGGATTGCCACGCGTGCAGCGGGTAGTAGCCGCGGTTGTCGTTCCGATACATCGCCAGCGCCAAGCCGATCTGCCGGAGGTTGGACAGCGAATTCGTCGTCCGCGCAGCCATCTGGGCTCGGGAGAGCGAGGGGAGCAGGATCGAGATCAGAACAGCGATAATCCCAATGACGACGAGAAGCTCGACGAGGGAGAAGGCATGGATGCGCAAGTCTTTCATAGTTGAGACTGAGTCTCAGGTGCAACGAGTGCTTTGTCAAGGGGCTTGCCGTCTCAGCCGGGCAGGGGGATTCAAGGCCGGATTACGCGAGGTCCGATAGTGGGGGTATGAACACCTCTACGGGGGACAATGCGCGGGTGCTTCCAGATGGCGTCGAGCCGCTGGCGGGGGTGTCGTTTCTCAAGTCTTGGTG
Organism: Tepidisphaerales bacterium; assembly: GCA_038247815.1. GTDB lineage: Bacteria > Planctomycetota > Phycisphaerae > Tepidisphaerales > Tepidisphaeraceae > JBBRUM01. The sequence continues at coordinate 457 of JBBRUM010000071.1, forward strand.
GCCGGTGCTGGCGGTGGGGGCGGGGCTGGTGGTGATAGCGGCGTGTTTGCTGGCACCGCAATTGGAGCAAAATCGGGAGGTGCGGGTCGAACTGCTGAAGTTGCGGGCTGAGAATGCACGGGTGGAGGCACAAATTGCTGCCAACGACGCGTTTCTTGCCAAACTGGCGACCGGCGACGATCCGACCCTGACCGCACGACTCGCTCACCGGCAACTCAGACTGCTACCGGACGGAACCGAGGCACTGGAACTGCAGGGAATTGCGGAAGAGCCGAGGTCGCCGTTCCAACTGGTTCGTGTGGCAGCCGCCGTCGAAGCCGGCGAGGCGAACATGGGCTGGGGTGGGAAGGTTCGGCTACCGGGGTTCTTGGGGGACGGTCGTACGAGGTTGTACCTGCTGGCTGGGGCGCTGATGTTGGTCGGGGTGGGGCTGGTTTGTGATGGTAAGCGGCGGCAGATGTCGGATCTGTGACGTAAGGTTTGGAGAAGAGGGAGGTGGAGTGAGTTGGTAAGTTTCGTCCTGCGTTGGCGGCGGCGGCATGCGGGACGCAATAGGCCAGAACGCTTACCCGGCTGGGCACAGCCGACCTCTCCCGGGTGAGAGGTTGGGGAGACTAGATTTTGCCGGCAGTGATCCCGGGGAACGCATCCGTGCGGAAGGGGAGTGGGGGGAGGTTGGAGGCGTTGAAGAGCGTGCTGGGGGGGTTCTCGTGCCAGCCGTAGCGCAGGGCGGTGGGGGTTGCAACGGCGGGGGAGGAGACGAGCACGGCGGGTGAGGTGCTCGGGGTGGGGGGCGACTCGAATTGGGCGGTGGCCCAGTGCCATTTGCGGTCTTCGCCGCAGAGTTGGAAACCTTCGATCCGGTCGCCGCGGAGGTGCAAGCCGGTGGCGTGGTGGAACTCGACGCGGACGGTCTGGCCCGAGAAGGCGGCGGACTTCAGCGAGGGGTGTTGCCAAGGGACTGGCTGGTGGTAGCTGGTGGCGAGGGCGGCGTTGGCGAGGCGGAGGGCGACGGTTTGCTTGTCGGTGGGGTGGATGTCGTAGGCGTCGCCGACGTCGACGGCGGAGATGGTGTAGACGTGGGGGAGGGCGGTTTGGGCGAGGGTTTGGGCTTCGCGGAGCTCGGCCCATTGGGAGTCGCCCGGGTATTCGGGTCGAGGCTGGAAGTTGGCGAGTTGAACGATGTAGAACGGGAAGACGGTGTGGTCCCACGCCTTGCGCCAGGCGGCGATCAGCGTTGGGAGGAGGGTGCGGTATTGGTGGGCGCGGTCGGCGTTGGATTCGCCTTGGTACCAGAGTGCGCCGCGGATGGGGAAGGGGAGCAGGGGGTGGATCATGGCGTTGTAGAGTTGGCAGGGATCGATGGGTTGACCGCCGGCTGCCGAGCGGAGGGGAAGGGGAGTTTCGGTGCGGTAGCGCCAGGTGCCGTTGAGGGAGATTTTGTCGTTACCCACCGTGAGGTGGAGGTCTTCGGGATTGCCACAGATTCCGCCGGAGCCCCACTGGTCGAACACGCGGACGGTGATGACGTTCTTGCCGGCGCGGAGCGTTCCGGGGGCGAGGGTGTACGAACGGCGGACGGCCCAGAAGTTGGGGGTCTGCGTGTCGACCCGGCCGACTTGGACGTTGTTGACGTAAGTGGTGTCGATGTCGTCAACGACTCCGAGGGAGAGAGTAGCCGGGAGGGCGGCTTGGGCGACGGTGAGTGTGATCTCGCGGCGGAAAAAGACGGTTCCGTTGTGCTCCAAGCCGAGGGCTTGCCAGATTTGGGGAATGGCCATGTCGGCCCAGGCGCCGACCTCGTCGTTTCCGGCCCAGCCTTGGGTGAAGCCGGTGTTCTCGGGCTCCTCGTGCGGTCCCGGCGGTACGTACCTGTCGGTGGCGGTGGCGCGGGCGGCGAGGTGAGAGAGCGCGGGAACGGCGGCGAGGGCGGGCAGGGGGGTCCAGGACTCGGCGGTCGTGCCACCCCAAGACGAGTTGATGATTCCGACGGGAACGGAGACGTCGCGGTGGATCTTGCGGGCGAAGAAGAACCCGACGGCTGAGAACTCTCGGGCGGTCTCGGAGGTGGCGGGTTGCCACTTGACTCCGACGTCGGACTCGGGAATTCCGGACTGGACTCGGGGCACGTGCAGGAGGCGAAGCTGGGGGAAGTTGGCGTCGGCGAGCTCGGCGGGGGAGTTGTTGGAGGAGACGACGGACCACTCCATGTTCGACTGCCCCGAGCAAAGCCAAACGTCGCCGACGAGCACATCCGAAACTGTGAGCGTATGGGCGGCGGTGGCGAGGGTGAGGGTGTGCGGGCCGCCCGCGGACTGCGGCGGGAGGTTGAGCAGGAACGAGCCATCGGCAAGGGAGGTGACGGTGGCGGTGGAGGCGCCGAGGCTAGCCGAGACGGGCGTGTTGGGCGTCGTTTTGCCGCGGATGGGGAGGGGGACGCCGCGCTGGAGGACCATACCGCTGGAATAGATGCTGGGGAGGGTGATCATGGGAGGGGAACGATACCCCAAGGCGGGCGGGGCGTGTGAGGGGCGGGTGAAGTATCGGGGTGAGACGTTACACTTTATGGACATTGGAGGAATGGACATGGGACTGACAGCGGTGAACTGGCCGGCGGAGATGGGCACTTCGAAGCTGTTTTCGGTAAGCGCAGACGGGGTGGGTGCGCCCGTGCTGGTAGCCGAGAGGTCGGATGTGGCGATGTGGAACGGGCAGGGGGGCGGGACGATCGCCTTCGACGTCGAGGCGGGGTTCGAGCTAGCGGGATTGGTGGCGCATCCTCTGGGGAAAACGACGGTGAGAGTCGACGGCAAGCGAGCGCGAGTGCAGCTTCAGGCAACCGGGGGTATGGGAAGGGTGGTGCTGGAGTGTTCGGAGAAGCGGCTGCTGACGCTGCTGGTGGAGGGCGAGAAGGTGGCCGCGCCGGCGGGGGCGAGAGTGTTTCAAGCCGGGAAGCTCCATGAGGTGGGGCTGCTCGAGGTGAAGGCGGGCGAGACGGTGTGGATCGAGCCGGGGGCGGTGGTGCGGGGCGGTCTGCGGATCAAAGGAGACGGCGTAACCGTGGGCGGCGGCGGTGTGCTGGATGCGGGGGGACTGCGGGCGACCGGACACGGGCGGTCGGTGATCGCGGACGGTTGCCGGCGGCTGACGCTGGGCGCGGGCGGCGGGCTGATCGTGATCAACCCGCCGACTTGGCAGGTGGTGCTGGGAGCGTGCGAGGACGTCGAGGTGCGCGAGCTCAAGCTCCTCGGCAAGGGCCTTGGCACCGACGGGGTGGACATCGTGGGCTGCAAGCGGGTGCGGGTGAGCGACTGCCTCATCATCTGCGGCGACGACTGCTTCGTGGTCAAAGCGTTCGGATCGACCGAGGGGCGGAACGCGGAGCTCGGCGACTGGGCGAGGGACGTCGAGGACGTGACCTTCGAGCGGTCGATCGTCGGGAACTTCCTCGGCGGCAGCGCGCTGGAGATCGGCCACGAGCTGCCGGTGGGGCACGTGCGCAACGTGGTGTTCCGCGACATCGATGTGATGTTCGTGCATAACCACGGGAGTGTGTACGGCATCCACCACGCCGACTCGGCGACGATCGAAAACGTGCGGTTCGAGAAGATCCGCGTGGCCCACTGCTACGACAAGCTGGTGGACATCCGCGTGATCAAATCCATGTGGAGCAAAGGCGAAGCCCGCGGACGGATTCGCGGCGTCGTGTTGGAGGACTGCGACTGGACGACGTCGATCTACAACGCGGGGTATACGACCAGCCAGATCGGCGGGTTCGACGCGGAGCACCTTGTGGAGGACGTCGTGTTCCGCAACTTCCGGGTGGATGGAAAAGCGATTGAGTCGTTGGACGAAATCGAGCTATTCACCCGGAACGTGAATGGCGTGCGGGTGGGGTAGGGTGTGCTGTTTCAGGGGGAGCGACAATCGGAGAGGATGACGAGGGGGCTTCGCAGAGAGGCTGTGGCCAGGGGATGTAAGGCTCAGGGTGGGGGCACGTTCTGCCCGGCCCTGATTAGTTTGTTCCAATCGCCGGCGCGCTGGTAAAAGGCCGAGTGGTCCTTGCCGTGGTCGGCGGCGGACATGATCACGGATTCCTTCAATCCGGCAAGCTGGTTTAACATCGTCAGCGTGCCGGGGGCGGGGCAGGTGGTGTCGATCAGGCCCAAACCGACCAGAGCGGGCACGCGAACCTTCGGGGCGAAGTTGATGATGTCGAAGTATTGGCTGGTCGTGGCGAGCTGGAGGTAGTTGCCGTCGCCGGGGTTGGGGAAGTATTACGGGAACCCGACCATCCTGCCGAACTCTCTGCCGCGGGAATCGGCCCCGGCGGGGACGTTGGCGATCACGTGCGTAATCGCCGGGTGCAGCGCATCGGCGACGATCGGCTGCTGCCCGTCCTGCGAGCCGCCGATGACGAGCATCACCTGGCCGTTCCAGTCGGGGCGGGAGGCAAGGTAATCGGCGGCCCGGTGGGTGGAGAGGTACATGCGGAGGAATTACGATGTGTCGCGGCTGGTGTTGCCTTGGAAGATGTAGTCCTTGAGCTTGGTTTGTGAAAGAGCTTGGAACTGCTCCTTGGAGAGGTCGAAGGGACGTTGTGGGCGAAGATGTTCAAGGCCAGCCAGCCCCCCCGGGCGCGGGAGACGACCCAGTCCTTTTCAAGGAGGTAAACCCCGGCCCACTGGACGACGAGCACAGCCGGGAACTTGGCGGCGGGGTTGGCGGACTTCGGTCGGGCGAGCTGGCTGTATACGTGCGAGCCGCGGATGTTGCCGAGAGTGACTTTGTATTAGCCCTGCTGGTCGGGTTCTGACGCCACTTGTTGCACATGGGGGTTCAAGGGCACATCGGCGAGTTCGGCGAGGGCGGCGGTCCAGAAGGCGTCGAAGTCGGCGGGGGCGGGGAGTGCGGGGTGATGTGGGTGGGGTCGACGGCTGCGCCGGCGACGGCGACGAGGGGTTTGGCGTCCGGCGCGGCGGTGGAGGAGACTTCGAGGAGGTGGGTGCACGGCTGGGTGGCGGGCACGGAGACGGTGGCCGAACCGGAAGCGAGGTCCAGCGGGCCGGACTGCACGGGCACGTCACCGTTTTTCATCAGGCGATCAGTCACCGGCCCCGCCAGCGGAGCATCGCCACCGCGGTAGGCGGAAAAGGTGACGGTCTCGTCGGCGGCGAAAATGACGACGGGACGTTCAACGCCAACGGCAAGTGACGCTGGCTGGGTGGTCGGGGCGGCTTACCAGAGGAGTATCGGCAGGAGCATGAGGGAGTGAAGCAGGAGCATGAGGGAATGATGGAGGAGGTTCAATGCAATCGCAAACTGCGCAACAAAGAAGCCCCCCGCAGGAGCGGGGGGCTTGGTGCGTTCGGGTGGGAGGCGAGAGTTACCTGGGGGAGTAGGGGGAGACGTTGACGGACGAGTATTCGTCATAGCCGACGGAGGCGGCGTGGCCGTCCGCGAAGGCGACGTTGATCCGACCGCCCCTGACGGCTGCCTTGGTCTCGGGGGTGAGCAGAACGTTGGCGGCGGTGCGGAGCGACGAGCCGCGCTTGCCGTGCCGGTCGTTGGGGATGCGTGTGCCCAGCCAGCTCGTGCGGGCGATCCCGGCGAGGGTGAACTTAAGTCTTTTGTTGGCTTCGAGCACCGGGCTCGAGCCGTTGAAAGAGATGTAGTTTGTGGTGTAAACAAGGATGTCCGAACGGTCGAGGGGGGCGGTGACCGAGATGGGACGGGGGAGGGTTCCGCAGTCGGCGAAGAGCATGGTGCTGGTGGCGTTGCGGATCTTGGTCAGCTTGCCGTTGATGGGGGCTCCGTCGCGGAGGGTTCCCCATTCTCTGAAAACTTCACGACCGCTAGAGTCTTGGGCGTACGCCAGCATGTTGTTGCCCGCGTTGTAGAACCCGATCCCGTCGGAGGCGCGGGTGTTGGCGGTGATGTCCGCGTTGATGCCGTAGCTGATCCGCATCGACTGGCCCGCGTTGAGCGTGGTGTTGTTAAAGACCGTAAAGCCCGGCGAGTTGATGTTAACCCACTCTTGACTGACTTGGTCGGAGGGGCAAACGAAAACGCGCGACTGGTCGCCGGCTGCCGTCTGGAAGTCGACTTCGCGCTTCGAGCCGAGGTAGGGCAGAAGCTGCGAGGCCCAGTCGAGCATCTCTAGGTTGGGGTTGCCCGCGCGAAGCCGCCAAGGGTAGCGGGAGCGGGTGGGGTCTTGGGTGAGTGCGATGGCTTGGTCGGAGCTGCTCGGAAGGTAGCCCTTGCGTTCGTTGGCGAACATCAGTGCCGCCTGACCGAGCTGGCGGACGTTGGAGAGGCAGGCGGTGGTGTTGGCGGCTTCGCGGGCGCGGCCGAGCACGGGGAGCAGGATCGAGATCAGCAGCGCAATAATGCCGATCACGACAAGCAGCTCGACGAGGGTAAAGGCCAGTGGAGCACGGCGGGTTGACTTACGCATAGGGCACCTCGAAAGGGGAAAGGGAAGAGTTTGTGCGGTAAAGCGTGTGTGGGGGGCGGGGATTGGCCGGTGACCGGTCAAACCATCCGCCTTACGTCGAGCGAATGGCAGGAAACGACACGAATTGTTTGACATCTGCGGCGAGTGAGGAGCGGCAGCATCGCCGAAATCAGTAATACTCCGGAAGCGGGCTCGGGAATCACACCGCGGGTCAGCAGGTTGTACGCAATCAGGGTTTCGTTCGAGGCACCGACGGCGATCAGGCGGTCGCCGAGAAGGGCGAGGTCGGTGAAGTCGACCAAGCCGTCGGCCGAGAGGTCGGCTGCGGGGTTGAACTGGCGGTTGAACGAGAGCAGAACACTACCGAAGAGGGTGATGTCCGCCGGCTGGAACAGGCCGTTGAAATCGAGGTCACCCAAGCCGCCGCCGAAGGGGGTTTGGATGAGCAAGCCGGGGAACCTCTGGACGCTGACCGTGCCGGTTTCCTCGAAGCTGACGATGGTGATGACCTGGTTGCCGGAGGTGAGATTGTTGTAGTTGCGCTGCCAGAGGTCGCGGTCGGCTTGGGCGGCTTGGGAGTTGCCGTTGAGCTGGGCGATGATCTGGGCGTCGGTGAGGGCGGCCGGGAGGTTGAGGAACGTGTGGACGTTGTTGGCGGTGAGGTCGGTCGAGCGGACTTCAACACGGCGGTTCTGCGACACGCCCGCGACGACCGGCTCGAAAGATGCCACGGCTGACACCGGGGGCAGGCGGTCGATGTAAATGCTCTGCCGCCACGCGGAGAAGATGGAAGGCTCGCCGGCGTTGCGCTTGCGAAAGGCCCGGACCTCGATGAAATGCGTTCCTTCGGCGAGGGCGGTGGCGTCGATAGTCTGGACGAATTGTCCGTCGCCACCCGTCGCCCGCGGCGACGACTTGGTGAGGAACGACTCGAACCCGTAAGACGGTGCGGAGGGGGAGACGTTGTCTACCACGCCATTGCCATTAAGGTCGACTCCGGCGTTGAGCTTGAGCAGGGCGTTGTCACCGTCGGCATCGGGGTCGCGGTAAAAACCGAGGAGGTTTACGGTGTTGGTCTGGAGAGTGACGGTGAAGCTGTTGGACCTGATGACGGAGATGGCGGAGACTCGGGCCGTGCCGTTGGTGTTGTTTGTGGCGGGGTCGGGGGCGAGAGTCTGCGTGACGTTCGTGAGGGACAGGCTGCCCTGCGGACCCGAGGGGCCGTAGATGACATAGCCACGGCCGTGAATTGCGCCGTTCGTACCGGGGGCGCGGTTGCGGGGCACGCGGAGGTTGACGGTGCGGTCGCCGCTTACGACGAGCAGCTCGGGGATGTCGTTGGTGGGATCGACGGTGGCGTCGGCCGCGTTGCCGGTGAGTTCGATCAGCGGCGTTCCGGGGGCGAAGGCGGTGGCGACGGTGCGGGCGTCGAACCCGGAGTCCCCCCGGTTGGACAGCCCGGAGAGCAGCGAGTTTTCACGCTCGATAATCAGCGTTTCCTTCTCGGCGAGGCGGGCATTGAAGTTGCCCTCGGCGTAGCGGGAGCGGATATCGACGAGGCGGGTGACGGCCGTCCCGAACTGGCCGCCGAGGGCGTCGCCCCTGCCGTCCTTCGGGAAGTCTCGACCCTGGCCGAACTCCTTGCCGTTGTAGTAAACGATCACGTTGCCCGGGCGGAGCAGGACAAACGCGTGGGCCACGTTGTTCAGCGCAGCCGGGAACGAGTCGTGCGACTGGGCGAACGCCACGCCCTGCGAACCGTTGTTGGCCAAACCATCGTCGTTGCGGTCCAGCGAGGCGTTAATGATGTTGCGCCAGTCGTTCTGCACGCCGTTGGCCGTGAGGTTGTTTGTCAGGGCGAAGAAAAGCGGGAAGTCCAGCGCGTCACGGTTGCCGCCGATGCGACCGGGTTCGTTTGGGCGGATGTCCTTGCGGATGGTGGCTTGGATCCGGGCGGAGTCGCCGTCGAGAAATTCGCCGAAAGAGAAAACGTGCTGCTGACTGCCGTCGAGCAGCGGCTTCTTGATCGTGCGGTACACCGCGCGGTCGAAGTAGTTCAGCACCCAGGGATCGAAGTGCTTCGTCGCATCGAGTCGGAACCCGTCGACGCCAATGGTCTGCACCAGCCACTGTGTATTGCGCATCAGCAGGCCCAGGCCGTTTTCGGGAACCGCGTCGCCCGCGAGGGGTGTCGTGAGGTTGAAGTCATAGACCGGGATGTTGGCTTCCCCAGTGGTGGGATCAAAGAGGACGCGGGCGGGGTTGCCGGCGCGGTCGGGGTAGAACCGGGCGTTGGAAGCGGCGGGACGGTTGGCCGTCGAGTTGGCGTTGGTCGGGGCGGGGATGTTGCGACTGTCGGCTGGGTTGACAGGCGTGCGGATGAGCTGGATGTTGGTCGAGTGGTTTTGGTCAATCAAGCCCGAGAGCCTGCCTAGGAGGTCTCCGTTGGCTCCGGGGGGGACGTTCGCGGAGTGGAAGTCGCCATTGACTTGGCCGGGAGCGCTCAGGACGAATCCGGGATACCCGCCGCCTGAGGCGAATCCGGGCGTGTTCGAGTCTCGGAAACCGTTGTGGTTCCAGACGATGTCCATGTAAACCCTGCCAGCCGCCCGCTGGATAATCGACACGGTGGTCTTGAGGCCCGTTTCCGTTCCGTAAAGCGTCGGATTGTTCGGGCGACCAAGGTCGAAACGGTCATAAGCGTCGTATCCGACGGATTGGTTCCCCGAGTCGGCCCGGCCGGTGGGGGGAATCCACAGCCCGCCGTAGCCCGCGCCGAAGTAGTCAGGCGCGCGACGTTCCATCGACTTATAAGAACCATCAAACCACTGGAGAATGGCGGGCGCGGAGGTCTGCGCCGAAGCCGCGGGGACCGTTAAAAGACAGACGGTGACCGCGGTGGCGGCGAAGAGGCGAAGGGTTCTGTACTGCTCGGACATGTGTTGTGCTTGCGTGGGTTGGGGGGCCTTGGGAGATTGGCGGTAAAACCCGTTCCGGCGGCACCGCCCTCCAGAATGGGCGGTGCCGCTCGGGTGGTTCACCGGGTATTACTTGCGACGACGGACGAGTGCCAGCGCCGGCATGGCGAGAAGACCGAGGGCGGCAGGCTCGGGGATAACCACTTGGTTGAAATTGTTGATTCCAAACCCGCCCTGAGGGGCCGGAGCACCACCGAAGCGCTCATCGCCGAACCCCGGGTTGCCGGTGTCTTGCAGTGAACCGCCCGGCAGCGACTCGTTGGAGGCGTAACCCGAGTCGGAAACCAACGCCGAGAAGAAGTTGATGATGGACGGGTTCCCCAGGGAGGCGAGCGAAACTTCCACCGTGCGGCTGACTCCTGCCCCAGCTCCATTGAACGTGAGGAAGTTGAGGGAGCCGGAGGTGAGTTCGAACGACACCGCACCGAAATTCCCGAAGGTCAGACCATACTCAGGAAGAATCCTGTTGTCGGCAGTGGCACCGAGGCCGGGGAAGTTGAGATTGGAGTTCGCGGAAGCCGTGGGGCTGTTGTCACCAAAGCCGTTGATCGGCTGCGTGAGGGCGGTGCGGCTGCCGTCGCCGCGGTCGTCCAGCTGGGCGTCGGTGAAACCGCCACTGCGCGTATCAAGCCACACCGCGACGATGTTGCCATCCGTTGTGCTCGACGGCGTGTAAGTCACCGCCAGGTTGGCCCCAACCACATTGAAACTCAAAGATCCGCCGTTACCGAGTTGACCACCAAAGCCGCTACCGGCCCCGTTGTTGAAAACGACCGGCGCTCCAGTAAAAGTTTGCGACTGTGTCAGGCCGGCCGAAGCCAGGGACGAGGCTGCTGCAACTGCGAGCAGACCGAGGGCGATGTGACGATGCATTTCTCTTCCTCCGAGCGATGAAGTGGTGTTCGGGCACGGCGTCCGGGACGTCCCGGAGTGCCCGTTTCGGTTCCCTTGTCGCCGGTCGATCGCGCCGGCGGTACGGGAAACCGGGGACACACCCCACCGACCGCGCTCACAGGCGGTGGAGGTGCCCGGTAGGACGTCACACGACGTCCTTGGTTTGTATGCGAATGCCGATGAACCGGCGTTCGGGAGAACGCGGCGCTTCACATCGGGGGTTGACAAAGATGGGGGCGCGGTTGCGCTCTCGTTAAACCGGTTTACCATGTGGCAGGCTCCTTTGCCCTCGGTGTCGAGATGACACTGTGTTAGAAACATGGGGGTCGGTCCGTTTATTCCAAGGGGGCTGATAAAGAGGTGATCGATTGCAGTAAACGCCGTGTTCCGACGTCTCACCGCCTAGGAAGAATAGACCGCAAACGTCATCTGTCAAGGATTTTTAACCAAATCCGGGGCCGTCGGGAACGGATGAGTGCAACGACGCGGGCGTCCTATGGGGCAAGTACCGGTTGTAAGGCCGCGTTGGCACAATGGTTTACGCGAAATGAGCGTCTTACCGTGAACGCGGTTGGACTCCGTTCAACGATGTGCTAAACTGGTTAAACAA
>JBBRUM010000072.1:0-11365 GCA_038247815.1 Tepidisphaerales bacterium
ACACCCGAGCAACAGGAAATCCTCCGCGTCCGCGGCAACCTCTCCCCGGACGAAATCCACAAACTCGCCACCAAAACCAAAAAGGTCATGACCCAAGCCGAAGAAGACGCCGCCGCCGCCAAAGCCTCCTGCCACAGCGACTACGTCGACCCCGATACGGCCAAGAAACTCCAAACGGAGAAACTCGTGCAAATCGGCGTCGGAATCAAAACGAGCGACAGCTTGATCTAAATTGCGCAAACGCCGGTGCACCCCGCGTTACATCGAGGCACGCCATCGGCACTACACAGGTCGTGCTCGTGCCGTGGCAAGTATGGTTGCTTGCAGCCACTCAACCCGGTAACGGTCGATCCACACCCACGGGGGAGCCGTGCCGGAAAAGCTCCCAATTCAAACCGAAGTGCCTCGCAATCCGACGATCTCGGCGGTGTGGCGGGTTTGAAAAGTCCGCAGATCAGAGGGATAAGAACCTGAACTTGTCTCGGCAAAAATTCTTGATCGCGACCGGGTCGGCGGCGGCAGCCGCTGCGGGGGTGGGGTTGTACGCGTACCGGGTCGAGCCGCATTGGCCAAGGTTGTATGAGGTGCCGATGACGATTTGGGCGTTGCCGGCGGAACTGGAGGGGATGCGGCTAGCGCAGATTTCGGACATCCACGTCGGACCGAGGGTGGATTCGCATTATCTGATCGACTGCTTCCGGTGGGTCAACGACGACATCCGGCCAGACATCATTGCGATCGCGGGCGACTTCATGCACTGCACAGACTCTGAAGTCGTGCCCGAGCTCGAGCGGGTACTTTCCACACTCCGCGTGCCGAAAAGGGGGAATCTTCTCCATCACAAGCAACCACGACTACGGCGCGCGATGGGCGAACCGGGCGGCCGCCGAGGATGCAAGAAGAGCATTGGCGGGATTGGGGCACTTTGTCCGAAGAAACCGATCCCGCTGGGTGGGCGGGCTGCAGATTGTGGGGTTGGACGATTTTTGGTCCGTGTGCTATTCCCCCGCCGCTTGTCCACTGGCGGCGGGGCCGTCGATTTGTCTCGTGCACAATCCAGACGCGGTGGACGACCCCGGTTTACCGCATGCGGACTGGACATTGTCCGGCCATACCCACGGCGGACAATGCAAGTTTCGCGGGTTTGATCCGCCGATCTTGCCAGTGAAGAACAAGCAATACGCGGCGGGCGGGGTGGATCTGGGGTCGGGTGGGCGGCTGTACGTCAACCGAGGACTGGGGTACCTGAGGCGTATTCGCTTCGGTGTCAGGCCGGAGATTACGCTCTTCACCTTGCGGTAGGCCTAGCGCGGGGCCGTGGGGACTGTCGCCGGGGGGGCTTGCGATTCTTGGCGGTGCGGCAATACTTCGGCCTCTGATGCCCGAGCCCTCGTTCCAACACCGTATCGAGTCCCCGCAAAAACGGCGCCGCCCTTTGGGCGCGACTCGGATGCTGGCGATGGCTTCCCTGCTGGCGACGGGGTGCGCGTCGACCCCGAAGCCGGGCGACATCTCCCGCGTTCAGCCGACGTCCGAGATGGATCGGGCCGGAAACGCGTACCTCCTGCGCGGCTGGATCGGCGTGTTTTCCACCGGCATCGACCAACTGGGCGAGCAGTTGAACAACCTGGGCGTCCGGACGACGGTGTTTCAGGAGGACCAGTGGCCCGACTTGGCGGCTGAGTTGACCAGGGAATACGGCAAAAAGTCGCCTCCTAATCGCGAACCACTCGTGTTGATCGGCCACTCCTACGGGGCGGACTCGGTGATTCGAATCGCGGAGCGACTGGAAAAAAAGGGGATCGTGGTGGACCTGATCGTAACGCTGGACCCGGTGACACCCCCAAAGGTGCCGGGGAATGTGAAACAGGTTGTCAACCTGTACCAGTCCAACGGGTTCATGGACAACTTCCCCTGGCTGCGGGGGATACCAGTGCAACCCGCCAAAGGTTCCGCCGTTACGATCAAAAACGTGGATATTCGGAGGGACCGGACGGACCTTCTGGCCAAAGACCTTGACCACTTCAACATCGAAAAGCAGCCACTGGTGCACGCGGAAATCGTGGCGCGGGTGGCCGAAATCTGCCCGCCGCGCGGCGCCGGTCTAACCGGCGGGCGAGCCTCCACGCCGGTCCTGCCTTCGCCGGGCGCTGGAACGGCCACCACGCAGCGGGCCCGACAAATGAGGACCCAATAATGAGGATCGCACGATGACGCCGTACACGCTCTCCGCAGTTGTTCTCGGGCTTGTGGTGGGTTTTTACTGGGCGAGGGTGCTTAAGCTCGTCCGCAAAACGCGTCAACGAACGGGACAGTCGGCGCAGTTCGTTCCGCGTGAACCCCTCGGGAGGGCACTTCGTGTGCTTTGGTATCCGACGGTGGGGCTGTGGGTGGCGCACCCGTGGATTTCGGCGGGCGCGGGATTGTGGGGGGCGGAGTTACCCGTGTTTTTCGCGCCGATGTGGACCTCCGGGATTTTCCCGATTTTGGGGGTCGGGGCGGCCCTGATTGCTCTGTGGGGTACGCTCATCTGCTGGCGCAAAATGGGCAAGAGCTGGCGGATGGGGATCAACCCCGGCGAGAAGACCGAACTTGTGGTGTCGGGTCCGTACGCGTTCGTGGCCCACCCGATCTATTCGCTGCAACAGGCGCTGGTTCTGGCGTCGGTGGTGACCCTGGCGTCGCCGGCGATCATGGCGGTGGCGGCGATCGAAATGCTTTTCCTGCAGTGGGAGGCGCGGAGGGAGGAAAGACACCTCATCTCGGTGCACGGCGAGGCTTACGCGGCGTACAAACGCGCCGTCGGCAGATTCCTGCCACGTTCGTACAAACCATATATCCCGTAAACTGCCCTCACCGACATGCCGCCCGTGCGCCTCAACGTGTTTCAAAAGCTCGTCCTCCAGTGGGAAAAGCTGCATCCGTACAACGGAGCCCAGGTGGTGCACGTCGAGGGGTTGCCTCCGGAGGACCTTGCCGAGCGGTGGTCGCGCACTTTGGCGTCGCTGGGGTTGGGCTCGCTCAACCTAAGTGCCGGCGCGTACGGCTTTGACCGCCGCGGTGCGGACGGGATCGAGAGCCACGCCGAGGGCACGCCGCTGGAAACGGTGTTGACCGCGCACCTCAACAGAAAGTATTCCGACTCCGAGACGCCGTTGCGGTTGATTGTCGTCCCGCGCGGCGACCGGACGTATTTTCTGGTGGTGGCGTATCGGCATTTCGTGGCGGACTCGGTGTCGATTCGACTGGTGCTCGAAAGTCTGTTCGACGTGATCTGCGATCCGACCGCCCCGCCGCCCGATCCCGTGGAGTGGTCGGAGGGCGGGTATTGGAAGCTCTTCGGTCCGAGAACTTCGGGCGGGTCGGCGGGGTGGTCGCTGCCGGCGGCTGCGGTGGCGGCGGCGCGGCAGACGTGGCGGATGAAACGGGTGCGGCGTGTGGAGTCGCGGTCGGCCGACTTTCGCGTGGAGTTTACGTCGCACCGGATTCCGGACGGCGTGGTGGACCGGGCGCTCGCGTTCGCGCGAGGGCAGCGGTTGAGGCTTAATGACGTGCTGCTCGCCGCGATCGCGCTCGCGCTTCGGGAGCACGGCCCGCTTGGGGAAACATCGAAGCGCACCGATTTTGCCCTGGGGTCCATCGTCGACCTGCGGCCCCACGCCCGCCAAGCCGACCGGCCGCGATTGCAGCGGGCGTTTAACCTTTACCTGGGATTTTCAACGGCGTTTCTCACCCCCGAACAGATGTCGGACCTGGCGACCGCCGCGCGGGCGCTGGCAGAGCAGCACCGGCGGCTGAGGGAGTCGAATTCCGGGTCGGCGTCGATGCTGCGGATGGGCGCGGGGGTGTTGGCGCACAGGCTGTTTCGCTCGCCGGCGACGGTCGCCGAGTGGTACCGCAAGCGGGTGCCGCTTTCGGTGGGGATTTCGAACATCAACCTCCGGCCGCACTGGCCGCAGAGGCACTTTCCCTCGCCGCTGCTGGACTACTTTCGGGTGTCGCCGACCGGGCCACTCATGCCGCTGGTGTTTTCGGCCACGACGCTCGGCCCGAGGCTTCACCTCGGGCTGACGCGTCGCGCCGACATCATTGCTCCGGAGATGGCGAAGAAGCTGGTGGGGCACATTACCCGGACGCTGACGCGGCTTTGAGACAGGTCGGGAAGGGTCAGCTGGCCGGGCGAGGCGTCCGGTGCCTAAACTCCCTGTCTATGGCAAATCAATACCCCTCCGCTCCCGCGATGACGATCGACCCCGCGAAGAAGTTCACCGCGACCTTCGCCACCTCGAAGGGCACGATCGTGTGCGAACTGTTTGCGAAGGACGCACCGATGACGGTGAACAACTTCGTGTTTCTCGCGCGGGACAAGTTCTACGACGGGCTGAAGTTTCACCGCGTGATCAACGACTTCATGGTCCAGGGCGGCTGCCCGCAGGGCTCGGGTACGGGCGGGCCGGGGTATAAGTTTAAGGACGAGGTCGGGGCGGGCAAGCCGAAGCACAAGATCGGGTCGCTGTCGATGGCCAACTCCGGGCCGGGGACGAATGGCTCGCAATTTTTCATCACCCACATCGCCACCGACTGGCTGGACGGCAAGCACACCGTCTTCGGCCAAGTCACCACCGGGCAGGACGTCGTCAACGCTATCAAGCAGAACGACACGATTACCACGCTGACGATCACCGAAGTTTAGATTCACCACGGAGGCTCGGAGAAACACGGAGAAGAGGACCGGAACCTTTTGATTCTCCGGTACGCAAACCGCGACCGATCTCGCACTTGACTGTGTCTTTTCTGCGATTGTCCGTGCCCCTCGGCTACTCCGGGGTGAATCCGCCGCGGTGGTTTTTTGGGTGGGGGGCAATAGACTGTTGCGATGGTTCGCGCCCATGTGATTTTGGTGGTGGGGTGGGTGTTCATGTTGGCGGGATTTCCGCCGGTGGAGGGACCGGCAACTTTGCCATCGTCGTCGCCGCCTCCGATGGCGCTGACTGAGGCGGTGCGGCTGTATCGGGCGGAGTTTGGTGAGACGCTCACGGACGTGGACGCTGCTAGGTTGTACCGGGCTCATTTGTTGATTGAGGAATATTTTAGGGAGATTCCGACGGCGCGGCGGCAGGGGCTGGTGAGGGAGGTTGAGGGGGCGGGGGTGTCGGCTGAGGAGGTGGCGAGGTTGTGTAGGATTCGGTTGGGGTGGAGGGCGGTTGAGCCGGGGGTGTATTACGTTTCGGAGCGGGTTGGGCCGATTGCGGTGCACTATTTTGTGGGCGTGCCGAAGGACTACTCGCCGGCTAGCCCGCGGCCGGCGATCTTGATGCTTCCGACGGCGACGGCGTTTGTCGCGCGGCGGGCCAATGTGGAGCTGAGTCCGGATCAGGTGGCGTCGGTTTACACCGATTGGATCCGGGCGGAACTTGCCAAGCGGCCGGGGAACATCGTCATCATGCCGCTGCTGCACCTGACGGAGTTGTGGGGGCCGGGCTATGCGGGGGTGAACAACGCGATCAAGCCGCTTGCGAGCGCGGCCGAGCGATTTGCCATTGATCCGGCGAGAATCTACCTTCGTGGGCAGGGGATGTCGGGGCATGCGGTGTGGAACATTGGGTTGCATTATCCGACGCTGTTTGCGGCCATCAATCCTCTGGCTGGGTCTGCAAAGTATGAGTGGCAGCGGGCGCGGGCGATGAACCTCCGTAATACGCTGGCTGTTGTGTGGCATGACGCGGAGGACCAGGCGGTTCCGGTGCAGTCGTCGCGCGACATGGTGGCGCTGTTGCGAAAGAACAAGGTCGACGTGTTGTATGAGGAGACCAAGGGGCTTGGCCACACGCCGGGGCCGGACGTGGACCAGCGGCTATTTGAGCGGATGTTTGCCCGGACGAAGGACCTCAGCCCGCGTTCGGTTTCGATTCGCTCGACGCGGCCGGATGTGGCGCTGCTGCGAAATGAGTGGATCCAGGTTTGGCAGCCGGACAACGCCGGGCCGGAGACGCGGCACATTTTTCGTTGGGGCGGAAGTGGCATGTGGACGTTCCAGAACACGCTGACGGTTGAAGCCAAGGTGGCTGGGGCGCGGGGGACGTCGGCAGGCAATCGCATTGATATCACCTCGTCGAACCTCGGGCCGTTTAGGCTGCTGCTGAGCAATGAACTCGTTGACCTTTCCCGCCCGGTGTCGGTGACGGTGAACAAGCGGACCGTCTTCGAGGGGCCTGTTTCGCCGTCGATCGCGGACACGTTGCAGGACCAGCTTTTGTTGGGGCGGGGATTGCGGAAGTACACGGCTGCGTTGAACCTTAACTTGGCCCCCGGGCCGACGACGACGGCCAGACCGACGACGCGGCCATGAGGGTGGTGGGTGGAGGAGGTAGATTGACCCACCCGCAGGGGTGGTGGCTGGGCGCGCGAAGGGCACGGAGGGGGGGCAGGAGAGTGACAAAGTGAGGGTGGGGGGAGTGAAACGGAATGTGGGACATTGCGCCCCAATGTGGGACATTTGGACGAATGTTGCGGGAGGCTTAGGTGAGGAATTGAAACACCCGCCAGGGTCCTGGCTGGGGGCGGAGGGTATGGAGGGGGAGGAGCGTCACATGGTGACAGAGTGAAGGGCGGGGTGTGCAAGTTAGTGGGGAAAAGTGAAAATGAAATGCGGTACTTTTTGTGACATTCTGATGGGTTGAGTTGGCCAGAGTTGCGGGGGGTGCGGGAGGGAATAAGTGGTTGCGGGAAAGGGGGTTGCAGGTGATAAGGTTAGGCGGGTTTTGCGTGGGAGCGGAATTTTGGGAGTTGATGGGTGAATGGTGGGTTTGCACGACTGGGGTTGGAGGGGGGCAGAGTGTCAAAGTGACAGAGTGAAATGAGATGTGGGACATTGCGTCCGGTTGTGGGACATTTGGAGGGATATTGCGGGAGGCGGAGGTGGGGGATTGAACCACTGGCCGGGGCACCGGCTGGAGGCGCTAAGGGCGCGGAGGGCATGGAGGGGGGTGGGGGGAGGTTGACGAGGCGGGGATGGGCACCCGAGAATTGTACTGTATTTGTTAGGGTATGTCAAGAGGATTTTTGCTGAATGGAGCGGGCGACACTCGCGTTGTGGGAAGTGGGTTTGGGATTTGGTGTAGCGAGGGGACAGCTAAAGGGGACATTTTAGTTTATCCCTCCTCGGTCGCCCCTTCGGCTTGGGGCTTGCCGGCCATCCCAGCCGCTCCGCTGAGCTCTCGGTCCGTACGAGGGGGCATCGCGACAAACTACCCACAACCGCAGAAACAGCCAAGCACAAAATAGAATGTCCCCTTTAGCTCACCCGTCGTGCTTGCAGCTCACTTTCGGGTGGTGAGGAAGCCTTCAAAAGGATCTACGAATACGGACCCGTTCATTGGTAATTCTGACCGGTCAGGTTGCTCGCCGCTGCTCTTCGGACAACAGAGATGTTACGTCACACATCTTTCCTCCCCCCCACCACTGTTATCACGGCTATCTCCGGGGGGCACCAGACTCGGATTTGCCAGTCGGAGAAGCCGATTCCTCTTGAGACGCTTAGCCAGGTGGCGGACCAGCGATGGATTCCGGTGGCATATTTTTTGGGGAGGGTGTCATGGGAGATTAGGGGGCCCCAGCCGGGGAGGCAGACTTGGCCGCCGTGGGTGTGGCCGGTGAGGTAGAGGTCTGGTTGGAGGTGCAGGCTGACCATGCGAATTAGGCTGGGGTAGTGGCCGAGGACGATGCGTGGGACGCCGGGGCGGCGGGTGGGGTAGAGGGGGAATCGGTGGACGCGGGCGTGTTTGCGGCGGTAGCCGCCGACGCCGATGAGTTCGATTTCGTGGCTGCGGGCTTGGATGAGGGTGAGGCGGTGGTCGATGAACTGGGCGGGGGCGTCGCGGAGATGGCGGGCGAGTTTGGGGCCGTCGTGATTACCGATGACGGAGTGGGTGCCGCAGGGGGTTTGGATGAGATCGAGGAGGCGGCGGACGTGGGGGAGTGCGGGGGTGTGGTCGATTTTGTCTTCGACCCAGTCGCCGGAGCAGAAGACGGCTTGGGCGGCGGAGGTGCGGATGACGTCGACGACTCCGTCGAGGACGGGTTCCCAGACTTTGCGGATGTGGACGTCGGAGAGGTGGACGAAGGTCCAGCCGTTGAGCTCGGGGGGCCAGCCGTAGACGGGGAGGGTGGTGCGAATGACGCGGAAGCGGGGGTCGCCGGCGAGTTGTAGCCAGGGCCAGGGGCCTTCCTCGACCACCGAGAATCCTTCCATTGCCCGAACGTAACCGTCAATGGAGGTTCGCACCATGCGCGTCAGTTTGGGGAAGGTGCGTTGGTTGGGTTGGACATTTGAGGATCTGTGGGGTTGCAAGCTCGTTAGGACGCCAAGCGGACGAGAGCGGAGTTTTCAGGGGCGACACCGACTTGGGCGACGAGGTCTTCGGCGGAGATGGCGTCGTTGCCGAGGCGGGTGGCTTGGAGGCCGGCGGAGATGGATCCGATGAGGGTGGCGGCTTGGAGGGAGCCGCCTGCGGCGAGGGTTAGGGATGCGGCGGCGAGGAGTGCGTCGCCGCAGCCGAGGGGGTCGGTGGCTTGGCGGGTGGCGGCTGGGACGTGTTCGGAGCGGAGTCGGCCTTGGGCGGTTTCGCCGGGTGCGCGGTCGAAGGCGACGGCGCCTTGTCGTCCGAGGGTTACGATGAGTCCGCGGATTGCGGTGTCGTGCATGAGTTGCCATGCGACGGTGTTGAGGCCGCCGCCGAAGTCGGCCATGCCTTCGCGGATTTCGCGTTCGGTGGGGGTGACGAGGTCGAGGTTGCGGAAGCGCGTGAGCGTGCCTTGTCGGCCGGAGACGTCGCCGGTGACCACGGGGACTTTTTTCCGGACTTCGGGGAGGATTTTTTCGACGGCGGTGGCGGTGAGCAGGCCGTAGCCGAAGTCGCAGAAGATGACGAGGTCGGCGGCGTCGCAGGCGTCCATGGTTTGGCGGTGGAGGGTTTCGACGCCGGCGGAGTCGAGGGGGGATACGGGGCCTTCGTCGACTTTGAGGACTTTTGTGGTTTCGCAGAGGTAGCGGTGTTTGGTGACGAGTTGGCGGCGGTGGGAGAGTGCGCGGGTTTCGACGCCGGCGGAGGCGAGGCGGTTACGGACGGCGGCGGATTCGGCGTCGTCGCCGAGATGGGTGACGAGGGTGGCGGATGCGCCCATGGCGGCTGCGTGGCGAGCGACGACGGCGGCACCGCCGTCGTAGTCTCGGCGGGCGAGGAGGCGGAGTGTCATCATGGGGCCTTCGGAGGCGATTGAGGTTGCGTCGCAGAAGTGGTAGCGATCGCAGATGTAGTCGCCGACGACGACGACTTTTTTGCCCTCGAAATCTCGGACGAGGCCGGCGAGGCGGGCGGGGGAGAGGTCGTAGCGTTGGCGGAGGCGGTCGAGTTTTTCGCGTTCGAAGGGGTCGGTTTGGGTGAGCTGGTTGATGATGGCGGTGGAGGAGTAGACGATTTCGCCGGAGGTGAATGCGACGCGGCCGCCGCCGCGGATGACGACGTCTTGCTCGGCGATGAAGCGCGGGTCTGCAGAGCGTTCGTATTCGCGTCCCTTGACGTAGACGTCGGGTTGGACGGCTTGGAGGAGATCGACGGCGGTGGGTGTGTCGTTGACGAAGACGCCATCGACGCATTCGAGGGCGGCGAGGGAGGCGGCGCGGAGGTCGTCGGGGATGAGGGGGCGGGCGGGGCCTTTGTTGACGTTGGCGTCGGAGGAGACGGAGACGAGCAGGACGTCTCCGAGAGCGCGGGCTTGCTGGAGGTGGGAGATGTGGCCTGGGTGGACGATGTCGAAACAGCCGTGGCATTGGACGAGGGATTTGCCGTCGGCTCGGAGTTGGTCGCGCCAGGCAAGAAGTCGGGTGCGGGTGAGGAGTTTGGGGTTGGAGGGCATGACCTTGATATCGGCATAAAGCGGCCCGAGAGATGAACTTATGGGACGGCCACTGGTTCCCCGGATCGCCCGGCAGACCCCGACCGTTCCATATGTGCTGCCACCCCTAACCGTTGACGTAAAAGGGTGTCTATCCTGACGATGCGACCCGTGGCTGACAAACTGATTACTTCTGCCCTTGCGGTACCGCTTGCCATGGCGATGGTGATGGCAAGTTCTGCGCCGGCGTTTGCGGCGATGATGCAGGTGAGTCGCGTTGAGGTCCGAGCGGCGACTGATGCAGCCGTTAAGGGGCTGAAGCAGCAGGTGGACCGTTTGCCGTTGGGGCCGAAACTGACGGTGGGGCAATATCTTGATTCGGTGCGGGCGAATGAGTTCATGCTGGCTACGCTTCAGCGGGCACAGCTGATTGGCGGGCCGAGGCCGATCGACGACCGGACTGTGCAGGTGCGGTTGGACATTACGGGGAGGCTGGTGGCGGACGCGCTGGCGCAGGTGGCGGCGGTTTACCAGAAACAGTCGCCGCACTCGCCGAAGTTTATTATTGATCAGTCGCGGGCTTGGGCGGACCGGACTTTTACGGCGACGGGTTCGAGTAGCGGGGCGATTTTGGGGTCTGGGACGTTTGATCCGCGGTCGCAGCGGGTTGCGCCGGAGTTGTCGCAGCAGAGTGCGGCGGTGCCGGCGATTCCGCCGGAAGCCATTGCGGCTGCGATGCGGTCGGTGGCGACGGCGGTGATTTCGAAGGTGGCGGAGGTTGCGTTGCCGGAGGGGAAGAGGGGGGCGGATTTGGTGGGGCTTCCCGGGGTGGCGGATGCGCTGACGACGCATGTTCTTTCGCGTCCGACGAGGGACGCGACGGTGCAGGAGGGTGGGCCGAATGCGGGAGAGGTGCGGGTGATGGTGCTGCTGGACAAGTCGGCGTTTTTTGACACGCTGAAGACGGCTGCGACGAGTTCGGGGAAGTCGGGGGTGGTGGATGACGCGGGGTGGAGCGGTTTGCGTGAGCCGATTTTGGCTGTGATTCCGGAGGAGCTGCAGGGGATTGCCCGGCCGGCGACTGCGCGACCGGGGGAGGGTGCGGGGCAGGCACCGCGAGGGGGAGCACCCCGCGGAGAAGGCCCCGGCGGAGAAGCCCCCCGGGGCGAGCTTCCTCCTCCGGGAACTACTGATCGTGGGCCGACGCTGGTTTTTCCGCTGGACCGTCCGCCGAGGTGGACGGCGGATGCGATCGATGCTTCGGGAACGTCGGCGTTTTCGGGGTCGAAGCTTCTGACGGCGCGGGTGGCTGAGGAGGATGCGCGGAGGCGACTTGCGAGTCGGTTGCAGGCCCTTGAGCTGGCGCCCGACCTGACGCTGGCTGATGCGGCCCGGCGCGACCCGCGCTTCGCCGAGCCACTGAACCGCGCGATGCAGCGGTCGCGTGTGTTCCGGGTGGAATATGCGGAAG
>JBBRUM010000073.1:0-11275 GCA_038247815.1 Tepidisphaerales bacterium
CGGGGGAGGTTCCGGGGCGTGGGCACTATTTCGCGCCGACGGTGGTGGAGCTGCCGCATCCGGGGGCGGCGAGGCATTTGCACAATCCGGCGTGGACGGCGGAGACGTTTGGCCCGCTGGCGGTGCTGGTTCGGGCGGAGGATCGGGGGCAGGCGCTGGCGCTGGCGGCGGATTCGCGGTACGGGCTGGGGTTGTCGATTTGGACGAAGGATGTGGCTGGCGCGCGGGCGGCGGCTGGGGGGATGGCGGTGGGGAACGTGTATATCAACGCGCCGGTGAAGTCGAACGTGCGACTGCCGTTCGGTGGGGTGGGTGATTCGGGGTACGGGCGGGAGTTGGGATCGGAGGGAGTGCGGCAGTTTACGAACGTGAAGACGGTGTGGGTGGGGTGAGGGGGTGCCGTAGGGAGACGTACCAGACCCAGGCGATGAACAGGAGCTGGAAGGGCATTCTGGCCCAGAAGACCCAGGTGGGCAGGCCGAGGTGGGCGTAATTCTGGGGGTGGGTGGCGGTTTGGATGTGGGCGGGGAAGACGGCGATGAGCAGGAGGATCAGTCCCCAGCCGGCGGCCCGGCGGAGGGCGGGGACGAGCAACCCGACGCCGCCGACGATCTCGGCGACACCGCTGATTTGTACGAGTAGACGGGGTGCGGGGAACGAAGGGGGAACGGTGCTGGCGAAGAGGTCGGTGGCGAAGAAGTGTGAGACGCCGGCGACGATGAAGAGCATGGCGGCAAGCCAGCGGAGGGCGACGATGTGGCGCGCGGTCAAACGACACCGAGGGCTTGGCCGAGGCGGCGGACCTGCATGACGCTCATTCCGCCGAGCTTGGGGATGTCGGAGGTGTCGCCGAGGTGGGGGCAGATGGCGTGGGAGACGCCGAGGCGACTGGCTTCGCGGAGGCGTTGTTCGAGTTGGGGGACTGGGCGGACTTCGCCGCCCAAGCCGAGTTCGCCGATTGCGAGGGTTCCGGCGGGCATGGGTCGGTTGGAATGCGCCGAGGCGATGGCGAGTGCGATGGCGAGGTCGGCTGCGGGTTCGGCGATTTTGATTCCGCCGGCGATGTTGACGAAGACGTCGTCGGCTGCGAGTCGGAGTTCGGCGCGTTTTTCGAGGACGGCGATGATCATTGCGACGCGGTCGGAGGAGACGCCGGAGACTTTTCGTCGGGCGGCTCCGATGACGGAGCTTGCGGTGAGGGCCTGGACCTCGACGAGGAGAACGCGGCTGCCGGACATGGTTGCGGTGATGACCGAGCCACTTGGGGGCGGGCCGCCCCCACCACCGCCGTAGTGCTCCATGAAGAGGTTGGAGGGGTCGGTGACCTCCTCGAGGCCGTGGCCGCCCATGCGGAACAAGCCGACCTCGTGGGTGGAACCGAAGCGATTTTTGACGCAGCGGACGACGCGATGCGCGTGGTAGCGGTCGCCCTCAAAGTAGACGACGGTGTCGACGACGTGCTCGAGGAGCTTCGGTCCGGCGAGGACGCCCTGCTTGGTGACGTGGCCGACGAGCATGACGGCCGTGCCGGTGGTTTTGGCGAGGGCGACGAGCATCATGGCGCCTTCGCGAAGCTGTGTGACCGAGCCGGGGGCTGCGGGGATGTCGGGCTTGTAGGCCATTTGGACCGAGTCGAGGACGAGGACGTCGGGTTTGAGTTTGCGGGCTTGTTGGCAGATGCGTTCGAGGTTGGCTTCGGCGAGGACTTTAAGTTCGCCGGTGGGTGAAGCGGCTGGGAGACGGAGGCGTTCGGCGCGGAGGCGGGTTTGGTCGGCGGATTCTTCGCTGGTTGCGTAGAGGACTTTTTGACCGCGTGCGGCGAGTGTGGCGGCGGCTTGGAGAAGGAGGGTGGACTTGCCAATGCCGGGCTCGCCGCCGACGAGGACGACCGAGCCGGGAACGACGCCGCCGCCGAGGATGCGGTCGAACTCGCCAATGCCGGTGGGGAGGCGGGCGAGGCGTTTTCTGGGTTTGCCGGGGGCGGAGTCGGGGGAGTCGGGCGGGCCAGGGGGGGCGCCGACGGTTTCGGCTTCGGCGGGGTCGGCGGAGTCTGGGCGGCGGTCGTCGGGTGGGAGCTCGCGGTATTCCTGGAGGGTGTCCCACGCGCCGCAGTCGGGGCACTTGCCCATCCACTTTGGCTGGACGCCTCCGCAGGCGGAGCAGAGAAAATGGAGTTTGGATTTGGCCATTTCGGTTCAATCGATCCGCGCCCGGCGCGACCTTGGAAGGTACCATGCCGCCCAACACCTTCGGAGTACGCCACCCATGCGACGACTATTGGCTGTTCTTATCCTCGTGCCACTCGTTCCAGGCTGCATCGTTGGGGAGATTCGGGATGGGATCAACAACACCAACGACTCGCTGAGCATTGTGCAGCAGCAGCTCAACGAGTTGCGGGCGACGAACCAGAAGCTCGACACGTTGCAGGGGCAGTTGTCGGAGCTGGACGGGCGGCTGGCGGGGTTGGACGGGAGGCTGAAGGGGTTGGATGATCGGATGGCGGTGCTGGACGGGCAACTGTCGGCGGTGGACGAGAAGCTGGAGCGGCTGGAGACGTTGGAGACGGTGGATGGTTCGCTGAGGAAGCTGGACGTGCACCTTGCGTCATTGCGGGTGACGATCGGGAAGATCAACGATTCGATCCCGTTTTTTGACCTTGGCGGCGAGGACGAGCCGGCGGCTCAACCGGCGACGCCCAGGGAAGCCGCGCCGACGACGGCACCGACCACTCGGCCGCGTGTCCGCTTGCGGCCGAGCACGCCCTCGCCCCAGCCAAGCGGCGACGAATCGCGGAACAAGCCGTGATCCGGATCTGGTATTACCTGTGGGCGTCGCCGAACACGGCGTTGGGGCTGCTCGTGGCCGCCGGGTCGCCGAGGTGGCGGGTACGGGGTGGGGTTGTGGAGGTGTGCGGGGGGCTGGCGACGGCGATTTGCAGGAACGCGCTGATTCAGGGCGGGGCGGCTGCGATCACGCTGGGGCATGTGATCATCGGGCGGGATCGGCTGTCGCTGGACGGGGCGAGGAGTCATGAGCACGTGCATGTGCGGCAGTACGAGCGGTGGGGGCCGCTATTTTTGCCGGCGTATTTGGGGTGCTCGGCTTGGCTGTGGGCGCGGGGGAGGGATGTTTATCGGGAGAACCCGTTTGAGGTCGAAGCGTATCGGGAGGGTTGATGGGGGGTGCGTGCGGCGGGGGCGGAAGGTTCGTATCCTGCGGGCATGTGTGGCATTGCTGGGATTGTGGCGTTCGCGGGGGAGAGGGAGCCCGGCGAGGGCGACCTGCGCCGGATGAGCGCCGCGATCGCCCACCGCGGGCCGGACGGGGAGGGAATGGCGGTGGTGCGGTCGGCGACGGGAGCGGTGGCGGGGCTCGTGCACCGGCGGCTTGCGGTGCTCGACCCGGACCCACGGTCGAACCAGCCGTTTTCGGCGGAACACGGTGGGCGGCGGGCGCACCTGGTGTACAACGGGGAGATTTACAACTACCGCGAATTGCGCAAACGCCTCGAGGGCGAGCTGCCGGATTTCAGGTGGCGAACAACGGGGGACACGGAGGTGCTGCTGGCGGCGTACTTCGCATGGGGCGAGGCGTGCGCGGACCATTTGGTGGGGATGTTCGCGTTTGCGATTTTTGACGAAGTCGATGGATCGCTCTTGCTCGGGCGCGATGTGATGGGGCAAAAGCCGCTGTTCGTCGCCGTGGCACCGGAGACCGGAGGCGGAATCGGGGCTGTGGCGTTCGCGAGTGAGCTGGGGGCGGTGGCGACGGTGCCGTGGGCGGATTGCGAGGTCGACGAGGCGGCGCTGGGGATGTACTTGGCGTTCGGCTATGTGCCTGCGCCGGCGACGATTTACCGGGGTGTGCGGAAGCACGCAACGAAGATGACGACGCGGTATTGTCCGCCGGGCCCGACCCGCCAGCGCGCTTTCAAGCCGGAGTTGGTCGCACCCGGCGGCGGCGGGACTGTTCCCGAGGCGCGGCGGCTGGTCGAGCGGGCGGTTTCGTCTCAACTGGTTTCCGACGTGCCGCTGGGATGCTTTCTCTCCGGCGGGATCGACTCATCCGTCGTCGCGCTGTGCGCCCAGCGGGAGCTGCGGAAGGTCGGGGGGTGCCTGGATACGTTCACCGCGAAGTTCGACGATCCACGGTATGATGAGAGCCCGTTTGCAGCCGAGGTCGCCCGGCACCTGGGCACGCGGCACACCGAGTTCGCCGTGAACCCCGACGCCGCTGCCGACCTGCCCGGGCTCGCGGCCAGCTATGGCGAACCGTTCGGCGACTCATCGTGCCTGCCGACGTACTACCTGTCGCGGGAAACGCGGCGGCATGTGAAGGTGACGCTCGCGGGAGACGGGGGCGACGAACTTTTCTGCGGATACGACCGTTACCGCGCGATGCTCGCAGCCGAGAAGTTCGGATCGGTGGCGGGGCTGGCGAACTCGCTGCTGGACGGGCCACGCCTGGCTGGGCACCACCCCAAGAGCCTCAAGGCGCGCCTCGGGCGATTCCTCGCCGCTGCGGACCTGCCTGCCCCACTGCGTTACGAGGCGTACATGCGCGTCTTTCCGCCGGGATTGCTGGGGGCGCCGCCGCTGAGCGGAAGAATCGGCACGCAGCCGTTTCTCTCGGGGGACGTGGTAACCATGGCGATGAGCGTAGACCGAGGCACCTACCTTCCGGACGACCTGCTGGCGAAGGTGGACCGGGCGTCGATGCGGGTGGGGCTGGAGGTGCGGGCGCCGTTTATGGACCACCAATTGGTGGCGTTTGCGGCGGGGTTGCCGCGGTCGGAGTTGCTGCGGGGGGGGAAGAAGGGGGTGCTGCGGCGTGCGTTTTCGGCAGAGCTGCCGGCGGCGGTGTTTAAGAGGCGGAAGATGGGGTTTGCGGTTCCGATCGGGGAATGGTTTCGGTCGTCGCTGAGGGAGATGTTGAGGTCGGTGGTGTTGGACCCAAGCGGGTTTGCGGCGGGGCGGTTCGGGCGGCAGGCGGTTGCGGGGCTGGTGGAGCAGCACGAGGCAGCCGAGGCGGACCACTCGCAGCGATTGTTTGCGTTGCTGATGCTGGAGCTGTGGTGGAAGGGTCGGCGGACGTGAGCAGATTTGCGGCGACGGTTTTCGCGGTCGTGGTGGCGGCGTTTGCGGCGGCGGGGGCGTTGCTGCTGGTGTACGTGTTCGGGGTAAATCTGCCTTATTGGGACGAGTGGGTGCACTTGCAGGTTCTGTTGAAGTTCTCGGCGGGGGAGCTGTCAGCCGGGGACTTGTTCGCGCAGTACAACGAGTCTCGCAAGGTGTTCCCTCGGCTGGTGATTATCGCGCTGGCGCCGCTGACCGGGGGTGACCAGCGGGGGCAGATGTACCTGTCGGTGGTGATCGTGGCGGCGACTGTTGCGCTGGTGGGGGTGGTGGCTCGGCGGACGGTGCCGGGGTCGTGGGCGGGGCTGACGGCGGTGGCGGCGGTGGTGCTTTTTTCGTGGGCGCAGTGGCAGAACTGGCTGTGGGGGATTCAGTTCGTGTGCTTCGTGCCGCTGGCTTGCCTGATGGGGGTGCTGGCGCTCTCGGGGTCCGCGGTCAGGCCGTGGGTGCGGGTGGCGGGGTCGGTGGGGCTGTGTGTGTTGGCGACGTTTACGTACGCGAACGGGATGCTGCTGTGGGTGCTCGCAGCGGCTGCGCTGGCGGTTTACCGGGAGACGCGGAGGGTGCGGCACCTTACCCCGCTCACGGTGTTGGCGGCGGTGTGCATCGGGGCGTACTTCGCGGGATACGTGCGTCCGGCGTGGACGCCGACGTTCGGCGATTCGTTGTCCGACCCGGTTCGACTCGCGCACTACTTCGTGGTGCTGGTGGGCGGCGCGTTTTCCCCGAAGGAATTGGGGCCGTCGGTTGGCGTGCACGGCGTCTTGCTGGCGACGGCGCTGGGGACGGCAGTGCTTGGAGCGCTGGCGGGGGGGACGTGGGAGGCAATCCGGGAGAACCGCGCGGTCGCGCTGCCGTGGCTGATCGTGGCGGCGTACTCACTGATCTCGATGGCCGCGACGTCGCTGGGGCGGTCGCCGTTCGGGGTGGAGAACGCGATGCTGTCGAGATACGCGACGTTTTCGCTGCCGCTGGTGGTGGCGGTGGTGGCGCTGCTGAGGGTGGGGGGATGGCCGAGGGCGGCCATGGCGGCGGGGGCGGTTGCGGCGGCTATGACGGTGGCGGCGTCGGTGGCGGTACTCGCGCCGGTTGGGACCGTATCCGAGCGGCAGCGGGCCGGGCGGGTGATGCTGCACTTTTGCCTGACCGCCCCCGATGCAACGCAAACGACGCTCGTCGCCGACGTGGCAGAGCGGCGGCTGATCGTCCCGACGGCCGTGCGGCTGTCGGCGGCTGGGCTGCTTTCGCCGCCGGTCTCGCCGGACGGGGACCTTCGCCCACTGCTGGTCGCGGCGCCCGAGAGTCCGGCGCGATTCGACGCGATCGTGGGTGCAGTACCTCGGGCGGACGGGGTGCTCATCGTCGTCCGCGTGTTTCCGGCGACGACCGGGCCGGATCGGTTTCCGCCGCTTCCGGCGGGGGCTCGGCTGTACCGCGTGCGGGGCGATACGTTGCGGGCGTTTCCGCTGACGCCGAGGTAGCGGGATCAGCTTTCGAGTTCTTCGGCGGGTTCGCGGTCGAGGCGGGGACGGTCGCGGCGACGGGCTTCGATCTGGGCTTTGACGTCCGACGCGAGGGGCACGGCCCTGCCGGGGGCGCGCTTGCGGGCGATGGCGGCGACGAGCTCCTCCCAGGCTTCGAGCTTGTCGAAGAGCGCCTTGGGGTCGCGCGTTTCCCAGTATCCGCCGTCGTCTTTGACCGTCACGTTCAAGCCCGCGGTCCGGGCCTTGTCGAGCACGCCAACGATCGCGCGGTGGGCGGCGAGGAACGTTCTGGCCCCGCCCCGTTTCATTGCGCCCTGCGTCGCGCAGCCGCTCGCCCAGCGGTACCCCACCGAGGTCGCCCCGCCACCGGCGGCTGGCACGGCACTGGGCAAGGCGTCATACCACGCCAAGCCGAACACCGCTTCCTCCGCCCCCGCCGAGTACCCGCGAAACGCCACCACGTGCGTCGGCGCGATCCGCACCGTTCGCCGGGTGTCGTCGTCGGTGGGGGCGGCGACTGTCACCATTCCCTGCGACAGCGCCCAGGCCCGTTCAGCCATGGCGTCCTCGTCGCCGGCGGCGTGCACCCCGGCCCAGGCTTCTACAACCTCGCCCACCTCGCCGAACCCAAGTGACAGCGCCGACTCGCGCAGCGCAGAGACGACGCGGAGTGCCCCCGCGTTGTCCACCGCGCCGTCCGCCGACAGTTCCCAGTGCAACCCAAGTCCCATTGGCATGGTTCCTCAACTTCAGGGAGGCGGCCCGCGAGTTGCAACTAGGTCGGGGGCTGGGCGGGGGGCTGGGCGGGCTGGGTTTCCGGCGGCTGCTCGCCGGGGTCGCTCGAGGGTGGGGGAGAGACGGCGGCCGCGTCCGGCGACACCGGCCCGGGTTCCTCACGCTCCACAGCCGCCATCGTCACGAGCTTGTCCTTGTCGTCGAGCTTGAGCAGGCGAACACCGGCTGCGTTGCGCCCCGTCTGCCGGATTTCCTCGACGCGGGTCCGCATGACAATGCCCTTTTCGGTCATGAAGATCACGTCGTCGGTGTCGCGGACGAGCTTCATCCCCACCACGTCGCCGTTGCGGTCGCCAGCGTCGATGTTGATCACACCCTGCGTGCCGCGGCCCTTCTGCGGGTAGTCCTCCAGCGGCGTTCTCTTGCCATAACCAAAGGCGCACCCCGTCAGCACGCACACGCCCGCGACGTTCTCCCCTCCGGGCACGACGACCATGCCGATCACCTCGTCTCCCTCGCGCTTGAACTTCGCGCCGATGACGCCGCCGGCGGGGCGGCCCATCGCACGCACCTCGTCCTCGCCGAAGCGAATGGCAAGGCCCGTTTTCGTGCCCAGCATGATGTGGTCCCGACCGCTGGTGACGGCGACGCCGATAAGCATGTCGCCCTCGTCCAACCCGATGGCGATCAAGCCGTTGGTGCGGATGTTGGCGTACGCCGAGAGCGCGGTTTTCTTCACCGTGCCCTTGGCGGTGGCGAACATGAGGAACTGCTCGGTTTGCGAGAAATTCGTGATCTCCAAAACGCTGGCGACCTTCTCGCCCCGCTGGAATTGCAGGAGGTTGGCGAGGCTGCGGCCCTGGCTGGTGCGCGTGCCCTCGGGAACTTCGTAGACGCGCTTGTCGTAGACGCGGCCTTGGTTGGTGAAGAACAGAAGGTGGTCGTGGGTGTTGGCGACGAAGAGGGTTTCGACGAAGTCGCCCTCCTTCATTTCCGTTCCGCGGACACCGCGGCCGCCGCGACTTTGGCTGCGGTAGGTCTCGAGGGCAAGCCTTTTGACGTACCCGCCATGACTGAGGGTAACGACGACGTCCTCGCGGGCGATGAGGTTTTCGAGGTTGAAGTCGCTGACGTCGCCGGTGATCTGGGTGCGGCGGGCGTCGCCGTACTTGTCCTTCATCTCCAGCGTGTCTTCACGGATGATGTCGTAGACGTTGGCGGGGTCGCGCAAGATGAACTCGTAGCCCTCGATCTCCTCGACGACGCCGCGGTACTCGCCGACGAGCTTGTCGATCTCCAACCCGACGAGCTGGATAAGCTGCAGCCGGCCGATGGCTTCGGCTTGGGCTTGACTGAGAAGGACGGGCTTTTCCGCGATGCGTTTCATGAGCTGTTCGGGGATCTTCGAAGCCGAGGGGTGGTCGGCTGCGATGCGAAAGGCGCGGGCGCGGAGCTTTTCGATGGCTTCCTCGCGGGTCTTGCTGCTGCGGATGAGGCGGACGATTTCGTCGATGTCGCAAACGGCGAAGATCAGGCCCTCGAGGATGTGCCCGCGCTGCTGGGCTTTCTTGAGGAGGAACTTCGTTCGCCGGGTGATGACCTCGAAGCGGTGGCCGATGAAGTGCTGGATGAGCTCTTTGATGCCCATCGTTCGCGGCTGGCGGTTGACCAGGGCGATGTTGATCATCGAGACGTTGATTTGGCAGGGGGTGAACTCGAAGAGCTGGTTCATCACGACGTCTGCGTCGCCGTCGCGCTTGAGGTCGACGACGATGCGGACCTTGTGCTGCCGGCCGGATTCGTCGTTGACGGCGGAGACGTCCGAGATGTGCCCCTCCTTCACGGCGGAGGCGACGGCTTCGACGATGTTTTTGCGTATCACGCCGTAGGGCAATTCGGTGACGACAACGCTTTTGCGTCCCTTTTTGTCTTCCTCGACCTCGAGCTTTGCCCGGAGCATGACCTTGCCCCGGCCGGTTTTGTACGCTTCGACGATGCCGTCTTTCCCGCAAATGACGCCGCCGGTGGGGAAGTCCGGGCCGGGGATGACCTGCATCAGGCCGTCCAACCCGATGTCGGGGTTTTCCAGCACGGCGACGATCCCGTCGCAGATCTCGCGCAGGTTGTGGGGAACGAGGTTGCACGCCATGCCCACCGCGATGCCCGTGCTGCCGTTGACCAGCAGGTTGGGGAACTTGCCGGGGAGCACGACGGGCTCGTCCTTACCGGGTCGCTCGTCGTAGTTGGGGACGAAGTCGACGGTGTCGAGGTCGAGGTCCGCCATGAGTTCGGCGGCGACGCCGGTCATGCGGGCTTCGGTGTAACGCATGGCGGCTGCGGGGTCGCCGTCGGACGAGCCGAAGTTGCCTTGTGCGTCGATGAGCGGGTAGCGCAGGTTCCAGTCCTGCCCCAGCCGGACGAGCGTGGGGTAGATGACCGATTCGCCGTGGGGGTGAAAGTCGCCCGAGGTGTCGCCGCAGATTTTGGCGCACTTGACCTTCTTCGACCTCGGTCCGAGGTTGAGGTTGTGCATGGCGAAGAGGATGCGGCGTTGGGACGGCTTGAGGCCGTCGCGCACGTCCGGCAGGGCCCGATCCATGATCGTGCTCATCGCGTACGTGAGGTAGCTGTCTTGCAGCTCGCGCTCGATCTGAAGGTCTTCGATCCGCTCGTTGGGCGGAACGGGTGCGCCGGCGGACGGGGGCGGCGGTGAGGTCGGGGGGGGAGGAGGTGTGGTGGAATCTGCCATGGGTGCTCGGGGGACGAATCGGGACCCGGGAAAAACTCACGTTTCACCCGGAAATTCGAACGCGAAACCCGCGCCCGAACAACGTCCCAATTCTAGTCGCAACCGAGCAAAAAATCGACCCCAAAACCGTGCCCAAACCCCTTCACTTCTTCGACCTAAAACACCCAGCCAACCGTGACCCGCGTGCCGAACCGCGGGGCGTCCTGGTCGGTGAGCTGCACCGTACCGGTCACCGTCACCGACCAGCGCTCGCCGATGACGATCCCCACCGTCGGCCCGCCGTAGACCGTAGTCTCCTGGTAGTTCTTCCACTCGGCGTAGGTGCTGTCGACGAGCACCTCGCCGCCGACAGACAACTCCGAGATCGTGCCTTGGATTTCCCACAGGTGGGCGACACCCACCGAGTGCCCCAGCGTGCCGGTCGTCTCCTTGCTGCCGCCGTCGAACCCCGCGAAATCGGTCCCGAGGCGGAGGTTGTAGGCAATGTTCCACGGTCCCCTGAGCACCTGCAACGCCAGCCGCGAGTCGTTGGACAATCCGCGCTCGTTCCCCACAATCCGAGAAAACACGGCTACGCCCACCGGAGCGGCTTCGGGGTTTACCAGCGAATACAGCACAATCGCTCCGGTTCCCTCGTATCGGAGCCCCTCACGTTCGTCGTCGCTCTCGTAGCTCAATTCCGCAAAGGTGAAACCCACCTGAAATCGCTCGGTGGGTGCCCAGTACACTGATGTCGCGCCGTAATAGCTGGTAAAGCCCTTATCGCTCTTGGTGCGGTGCGCCGTGTCGAAGGTCTGCTCCAATTGGCGCGATCCGGCTTCGGCGAAGGCGGCTTCCTCCAAGTTGTTGAAGACCAGCGCCCCCGCGGTGACCTCGCGCTGTCGCGGGAGGGCCCGGAGTGACAACGCCGAGGAACCCGGGTCGAAGTCTCCGATCGAAGCCGATGCGTCCCCCGCGTTTGCCTCGGCTGACTGGCCCAGAACAACCGAAGACGTCAACAACACCGCCATCGCACATATCCATCGTCCGCACACCGCCGTATGTTGGGATCTTGGAACCATGTCAGGTGCATCGGCATGGACGTATGAGCCCTTAATGACTAAACCGGAGTGCTTCAAGTGCTTCACTTTCACCGGCAGTTCTTCACCGTCGCCTCGCTGGTTATCGGATCC
>JBBRUM010000074.1:0-11131 GCA_038247815.1 Tepidisphaerales bacterium
CTACCCCCTCCCCGCCGGGCCTTGGGGGCGGCCTTGTCGCCGTCGGCTGCGGGCTTGGCCGACTTGGCGCGGGACCGCCGCGGCGCACGTTCGACCACTTCGTCCTCGCCGGTGCCCTCGGCCGATGACCCGATGTCGCCTGACCGCCCCGCCTCACCGGACGGCTCCGAATCACCGATGGCAGTCGGTGCCATGCCGAACTCGCCGTTGGACGTGTCCCCTTTGGACGCCCGGGAGGGCTCGCGCCCGGCGAAGTCGTCGCCTTCGCGCTCCGCGCTGGAATCTTCGCGGTCGGCGAGTTCACCTTCATCGTCTGCGTCTTCGAAGTCCGACGATTCGCCCGCTGCCTCGGCGGAAGCGCCCTCGGGCGACGCTCCATCGCTCGCCGCCCCGCCGAGCTCATCTCCACCTCGGTTTCGTCGCCGACCCCGCCCACCGCGACGACGCCGCCGCCGGCGGCGACCCGATCCGTCGGAGTTCTCGCCGCCCTCGTCGATGGCGGTGTTTTCCCCGCCTCCGTCTTGGCCGCCGCCGGACTCCTCGCTGGTCGGTGCGTCGGAAAAATCGTCCACCTCGACGTCGTCGACCTGCACCACCTTGGGCCCACGGTGGCCGGCGCCATCGCGGATCGGCTGAACGCCGATCGGGCGGATGTGGTCCTCTGGACGGTCACGGCGAACTTCGGCAGCCGGTTGGGCGTCGCGGCGGGTTTGCCCGCCTTGGTCGTCGCGGTTGCGGCCACGGTTGTCATTTCGACCGCGGTTGTCCTCACGGCCTTGGTTGTCGTCTCGGCCTCGGCTGTCGTTGCGGCCACGGTCATTGCGGCTGCGGTTGTCGTTGCGCGACGGCGGCGCTTCGTCCTGCTGGTCGTCTTCTTCGTCGTCGTCTTCAAGCGACTCGGCCGCTCGTGCGGGTTCGATTCTTGGCCGCTGCTGCTGTCGCGACTCCAGCCGTTGGTCCCTCCCGCCGTGGCGGTGTCCTCGTTCCTGCTGCTCGGGCACCATGCCCAGCGAGTCGATGTACACTCGGCCGTCGCGGGCGTCGTAAAGCTCGAGCTTGATCTCGTCGACCGCGAGTCCTTCCTGGGCGCGGATTTCGATGGGCTTGCCGGTTGCGTCTTCCAGCTGCGAAAGCTGCTTGCGCCGCCGGTTGGAGAGGAAGAACGCCACCTCGGCGCACGCCCCCAGCTCCGCCCGCACGACCCGCGCGTCGTTGACCGCGATCGTCAGATTTCGCATCACGTCCAGCGCCATGCTCTCGGAGGTCTTTACAAGCCCCTGGCCTTGGCAGTGTGGGCAGTCGGAGTAGATGCTCCGCTTGAGGCTGGCGCGCATCCGCTGGCGCGTGATCTCCACGATCCCAAATTCGCTCATCCGCAGCACGCGCGTCTTTGCTTTGTCGTTCTTGAAGTTCTCGAACAGCCGTTCCTCGAGCTGCCTGCGGTGCCTCTCGAACCGGAGATCGATGAAGTCGCAGATGATCACGCCGCCGAGGTCGCGGAGCTTGAGCTGGCGGGGGATTTCATCCGCCGCCTCCATGTCGGTTTTAAATGCCGTGGTTTCCGCGTCGTTGTGCTCGCGGAACTTGCCCGAGTTGACGTCGATGGCGACGACGGCTTCGGTGGAGTCGATCACCAGCGACCCGCCGCTGGGCAGCGGAACGTGCCGCGAGTGGATCAGCTCGATTTCCCTCTCGATTCCGAACGCATGGAACAGCGGCGTGGGGTCCTTGTGCAGTTCGACCTTGGTCTTGCTCCGCGGCGCGGTGAGTTTGACAAACTCCTTGACCGTCTTTCCGACCTCCTTCGAGTCGATGATGATCCGGTCGATGTCCGGCCCGTACACGTCGCGGACCGTGCGGGTGACCAGGTCCCCCTCGGTGTACAACTCCACAGGCGCCTTGGTCGTCTTGGAGATCTTGTTGATCGTCTCCCACAGGCGGGTGAGATACTTAAGATCCTTCTCGATGTCGAGCTTGGTCTTGCCCATGCCGGCTGTGCGGATAATGAAACCCACGCCCTCGATGGGGTCGAGCTCGTCAAGGATCTTGCGGAGGCGGCGGCGCTCCTGGTCGTCTTCAATTTTCCTCGAGACCCCGAAGTTCTCCATTCCGGGCATCATCACGAGGATTCGGCCGGGGATGGAAAGGTACGTGCTCAGCGTCGGGCCCTTCGTGCCGATGCCTTCCTTGATGATCTGCACGGTGATCTCGTCGCCCCGGCGCAGGCAACGCTGGATCGGCGGCCGCTCGCGCCGCGACATCTTCCGCCCGACCGACTCGGCCATGTCCTCGCCACGCTTGCCGAAGTACGTCGGCAGCAGGTCGGAAATGTGCAGGAACCCGTTGCGCCCCAAGCCGAAGTCGATGAACGCCGCCTGAATCGCAGGCTCGACGTTGGTCACCTTCCCCTTGTAAATGTTCCCCACGTGCGAGGTCGCACTGGCCCGCTCCATGTAAATCTCACTCAAACGGCCATTCTCCACCAGGGCGATCCGGCACTCTTCGCCCGCGGAGACGTTAATCAGCATTTCTTTGGACATTCGTATTCGATGGGGACTCCTCGCGTTGTACCAAAGGTCAGCGATGCAGCCATCAGACACCGGGACAAATCCGGAACAACGGGCCGACGCCCCCCGCGTCCCCGGTTCCACCAATGCATCCCTGCCTGTCTCGTTGCTTCCCTACCTAGCTCCAAACGGGCTTCAACCCATGCTCCATCTAAAAAATTTCAAAAAGCTTCTGGAATGATCTTGCGGGTTTCTTCCCGCAGAAAATGCATCACCTGTCGTTCGGAATCAAAACTCATCACGCGTCTCGCCACTGACTTCGCATGTTCCATCGTTGTCGATCGGATGATCTTTTTGACTTCAGGAATGTCAGGCCCGTTCATCGAGAACGTATGTAAGCCCAACCCCAGCAGAAGAAGAGTATACAGCGGCTCGCCCGCCATTTCACCGCACACCGATACAGAAATGTGGTTTCTTGCACCCGCACGGATGGTATCCCGGATCAACGCCAGCACCGCAGGATGTGCAGGACAGTACAATCCAGCCACTTTTTCATTCGTTCGGTCGACCGCCAGCGTGTACTGAATCAGGTCGTTCGTACCGATCGAAAAAAAGTTAACCTCCTTCGCAAATGACGGCGCCATCAGCGCTGCCGACGGCACCTCGATCATCATCCCCACCGGAATCTCCCGCCGAAACTCCACACCCTCGTCCTCCAACTCTTCCATCACGTCCTTCAGCACCAACTGCGCCTGCCGAAGCTCCATCATCGTACTGATCATCGGGAACATGATTCGGACATCTCCCAAAACAGTCGCACGCATGATGGCGCGCAACTGCCTTTTGAACATGGGGATATCGTGTAGGCACATCCGAATCGACCGATCGCCAAGGAACGGGTTGCGCTCCGGCGAGGCGAGTTGGGCGTGGGTGTATTTGTCGGCGCCGAGGTCGAGCGTACGGATCACCAAGGGTCTGCCGCTCAACCGGCGAACGGCTTCGGCGTAGGACTGGTAATGGTCCTCCTCCGTGGGCTCTTGGTTGCCCTTGAGGTAGAGGTACTCGGTTCGGTACAAGCCTACGCCCTGTGCACCGCGCTCGATGGCGTCGTAAACGTCCTCGGGACCTTCGATGTTGGCCTGCAGACAAACCTGATGTCCGTCGAGTGTCTCCGCCGGGAGCGAGGAGAGTTGGGCGAGTTCGCTTTCAAACCGGAGAAACGCCCGGGCATCTTCCTGATACCCGGCGAGCTGCTCGGGGTCGGGGTTAACAATCACCACCCCCCTGCCGCCGTCGATGACGACGGTGTCGCCGCCGGAGACATGGGCGGTGAGGTCGCCGAGGCCCACAACGGCTGGGATCCCCATGGCGCGCGCCACAATGGCTGTGTGACTCGTGCGCCCGCCGACGTCGGTGGCAAAGCCTTTGACGTGCTTTCGGTCCAAGCTGGCGGTCTGACTGGGCAGGAGGTCGTGGGCGATGACGACGACGTCGATGGTTAGGGTGGCGAGGCCCTCGTGGCGCTGGCCGATGAGGGTGCGGAGGAGGCGTTTTTCGACGTCGTAGATGTCTTTGACGCGTTCGGAGAAGTACCGGTCCTGGATTTTTAGGAACGTTGCGGCGAAGCGTCGCATGACTGTAGATACGGCGTACTCGGCTGTAACGAACTGGGTTCGGAGTTCGTTTTCGATTCCTCCGAGGAGGGACTTGTCGCGGAGGAGCCCGAGGTGGAAGTCGAAGATGCCTCCGATTTCTTTCCCGTGCTCGGCATCGACTCGGTCCCGGAAGAGTTTGAGGTCGGTTGAAGCCGACTGAATGGCGTTTTTAAACCGCGTGAGTTCCCCGAGCACCTCATCCGGCGCGATCTGCCGTTTCGGAATCACCGTGTCTTCGGCGTCGAGGACGACGGCAGTCCCGATCACCACACCCGGCGAAACGCCTATACCCTTCTTGATTTCCATGAACGGGAGGCCCTGCCCAATCGTTTCCGCATCCTTCGGTTTGTTCCCTTTGATCGGAGAGCAGTATCTACGGAATCGCGCCCGACTGCTAGGTCTGAACCCAAGAGGACCACAGCTTTTGGCGCGGCGAAGCAAAAAAGACGGTGCACCCCGAAGTTGTGCGGCGGCGTTGCGCGGAAACGTTGTTCGGCGGAATTGTTGGGCGGAGTTGGTCGGCGGAGCTGCTTCGTGGGAGTGACGGCGTTCGGGCGGATTAATCCTCTCCGAAACGGTCGGTGAAGAGACTTGCCAAAGTTTCGATGGCTTGCTCGGCGTCGTCGCCGGTGGCTTCGAGGGTGAGTGGGGTGCCTTGTGTGGCGGCGAGGATGATCATTTGCATGACGGATTTTCCGTCGGCGTTTTCGGGTTCGTCGCCGCCTTTGCGGACCATGATGTCGGCGGCGAATTGGTTGGCGGCGTCGACGAACTGCATAGCGGGTCTGGCGTGGAGACCCAGCGCGTTGAGCACGGTCACTGACCTTGAGACATGGGGCATGAGGGGGGTCTCGAAACGGGGGCGGAGGGCGGATTGTGGCTCGGGCGGGTGGGGCGGGGGGGGGCGGGGGTGGGCGGGGGTGTTCGGCGTGGGCGGACGACTATTTGCCGGCGTCGGCTTCCTCGACGAGGTCGAGGATTTTGCGGTCGGTGTCGGCTTGTCGGAGGAACTTTCGGAACATGTCTTTTTGGAGGTTGGAGAACACGATGTTCATCGCCTTGAGGTGTTGTTCCGGGGCGGTATCGGGGGAGAGAAGCAGGACGAAGGAATAGACCGGTTGATGGTCGAGCGCTGCGAAGTCGATGCCCCCGGCCGAGCGAGCGACCGTGCCGGCCATGCGTTTGACCTTGGGGTGCTTGACGTGGGGGACTGCGATGCCTTTGCCAAAACCGGTGCTTCCGGATTGTTCTCGTTTGACGAGCGCGGCGACGACTTCATCGACGGCTGTGGGGTCGAGTGCGCCGGCGTTGGCGATGGACTGAACCATTTCACGAAGAGCGGTGTCGCGGTCGGTGGCCGCCAACGTGGGGATGACGGCTTGGGCAACGATAAAGTCTTGGAGTTTCATGACTGTGCCAACTGGGGGGTTCAAGGTACAGCTTGAATCTACACGTTGTTCGACGTGTTAGCCACTCCGGTTTGGAGGGCGAGAGGAACGGGGGGAAAGGAGAGCAGGGGAGAGGAGGAGGGGGGGATTGGGGGGAGAAGGAGCCCGAAGTTTACCGGGGGACGGAGCGGACGCCGGGGTGGCACCGGGGTGGGTTGGAGTCGGGGGGGCCGGAGTGGGTGGGCCGAAGTCGGGGGGGCCGCAGTGGATGTGGGCCGGATTGGGCGGGGCCTGAGCGGTACCCGGGGGCTGGCGGGGGGGGACGGGGGACGGGCGTCAGGCGCCGCGGAGGTGTCGGGTGGAGGAGACGAGATGTTTGGGGTTTTTGAGTTTTTGTTTGGCGTCGGAGAGGAGACGCTCGAGTTTTTTGAAACAGGCGTCGATGGCTCCGTAGGCATCGCCGACGAGGGTTGCGACGAAGCGCCCTTTGTGGCGGGTGGAGGCGATCATTTCGACCCGGCAATTCTTTTTGTGTTCTTTGCGGCAGACGTCGATGACGACGGCGACGTTTTCGAGGAGGTCGAGGTACTTGGCGAGTTTGGAAGCCTTGGCTTCGGCGTACTCGCGGAGGGCGGGGGTGAGGGCGTTGTGTCGTCCGGAGATTGTGACAGTCATTCGCAGCTCCTTCGGGTCGGGTGTTGTGCCGACCCGCAAGCCTGCGGCGGAGAGTCCGGATTGCACGGTAACCCGGCTGGTTTGCCACCACAGGCCGGGTGCGCACATTAACAGAACGCGAGCGCGGGATACAAGAGAAATTCCAACTCCCGCAAGGTCCGAGAATGTAGCGAAGGGGGTGGATGATTCAACTGGACGCGGGAGACTCGGGCGTCGCGCGGGATTCAGGCGGGCGGTGGGGGTCGACGACGCCACCGGAAAGAAGAAGTCGCATGGCTTCCTCGACGGTCAGCGGAAGTTCGACGATGTCCTTACGCGGGACAACGACGACGTAGCCGGTGAACGCTGTGGGGGTCGAGGGGATGAAGACGGTGACCATTTCGAGCTCTGCAGAAATGCCGCGCACTTCAGACCCCGTGTACAACCCGACGGACCAGATGTTTCCCGCGTGCGGCCGGACGGCGACGACGCGCGATCCGGAGAAGGTTGCGCCGCTGTCGGAGAGTAGGAAGTCGGTGATTTGCTTGATGGTGGGATAGACGGCGCGGACAAAGGGGACTTTGAGCAGGAGGTTCTCGGCGACGCGGTAAAATGTTCGGCCGAGGAAGTTTCCGGCGACGAGGCCGACGAGGTAGATGAGCACCACGGCCAGAAGAACGCCGATGGCTTGCACGCTCCACTGCGGGAGGCGGTCGTCCAGCCAGGATTGGATGTAGAAAGTGGGGAGCAGCGGTCCGGCGGGTTGGGAGACGACCCAGTAGAGATAGGAGAGTCCGCCGAGGATGTATTTTCCGAGGTTTCCCCAGAGGAATCCCCACGCCCAGACGATGAGCCAAAAGGTGACGAGGGTGGGGAGGATTGCGACGAGGCCGCGCGCGAAAAACCGTTTGAAGTCGTCGGCGAAGTTCGGACGTGGGGTCGCGTCTGGCACGGGGGCGGGCTCCGCTGACTAGTTAAGTTGTTCGAGTTCCCTGGCGACGGCTTTGGCGTAGGAGGAGACGGAGGGGTCCGGGTCTGAGGAGAGTTGCGCGGCGAATTCGACGAGTGGTTTGATGTCGGTGTCGGTTGTGGAGGTTCGAAAGGAGTCGCGGAGGCCTGCCAGGGCGAGGAGGCGGGTGCCCCAGTAGGCGTCCGCCAGCGCATTTTTGGAGAGCAGTGCGCGGCGGTCGCCGGTGGCGAAGCGAATGGCGTAGAAGGTTCCGTAGGCGCGGGAGACGGGTTCGGGGTCGGCGAGGAGGGCGTCGAGGGCGGCGCGGAGACTTGCGACGTCCTCGGGGGGTAGCTGGCGTGCGCCTTTTTCGTCGGGCTTGGACAGGGATTCGTAATAGACGACGGCGGCGTCGATGAGTCCGAGGCGTTTGGCGGGGGCGGCGGAGGAGAGGGAATCGACGAGCTGCCTGCGGGCGTCGGGCCTGAGAAAGGGGACGGGCGCCTGCTCGACGACCCGGGAGAACTGCACGGCGTATCCCCCCGGTCCGGGGACGATGCGACCGGTGGAG
Organism: Tepidisphaerales bacterium; assembly: GCA_038247815.1. Classification (GTDB taxonomy): domain Bacteria; phylum Planctomycetota; class Phycisphaerae; order Tepidisphaerales; family Tepidisphaeraceae; genus JBBRUM01. The sequence continues at coordinate 7,725 of JBBRUM010000074.1, forward strand.
ATGGGGTTGGTGAGGACCGAGCCGAAGATGGGCAGCGAGACGATGGGGTTGCTGCGGAGAAACTGACTGAGGGCTCCGCGGTCGACGCGAACGATGCGCGTTGCGACCTGACGGGGGCGGAGGACGAGGGGGCCGCCGAGTCGGTCGTAGGCGGTGGAGGGGAAGCTGGCCGAGCGCATTCCGCGCACGGAGGCGTCGAACCAGAGGTCGTTGCGGATCGAGCCTTCGGCGATGGCGAGGTCGAGATCGGAAGTGTTGAGGAGAGTGACCTTGACGAGCAGCGGCTGGCCGTATTCGATCAGGGGGGAGACGGGTTCGGCGCGGAGGATGTAGAAGGTGTCGGGGGCGTCGGCGAGGCGGAGGATCTGGGTGGGGAATCCGGCGAGCTGGGATTTCATTTGCTCTGCCGAAGCCGAGAGCACGACGGGCACGCGGCGCGAAGCGAGCTCGGCGGAGGTGATTGCGCCGGAGATGCCGTGGGTGTTGTTCGAGCGGATTTGGCGAGCGCGGGACTCGGCGGCCTGGCGGAGGGCGGGGTCGGTGGATTCGGAGTCGAGGCGGATGAGGCCCAGGGCTGCGATGGGGTCGCGGTCGGCGACGCCGGAGAGGCGGGCGCGGGCTTCGGCGGGTTTCTCCTCGACGACGTAGGCCCATCCGTCGATGCGTGCGAGGATGAGTGCGTCCTGCGGCTGGAGGACGGCGAGGCCGGCGAGGATCGCGCGAGCGGGTGGCGCTTCGCCGGCGTAGATGAGTTGGAACAGCGCGAGTTCGCCGGCGGCGGAGGTGAAGGCGTCGACGAGGGCGGGGTCGGACTTTGCTTTGATGGCGACGGCGACGGCGACGGGGTCGGGGTAGGGGAAGGATTCGGTGGTGGCGGCGGGTCGGGTGGTGGCGGAGGAGTCGCCGACGGAGCGGGCGACGTCGATGAACTGGTTGACGAGGGCGGTGCGGGCGAGCTTGAGGTTGTTGGCGGCGGCGTCGGTGGGGGCGAGGTTGCCGGCGACGGCGCGGTCTAGGGCGAGGCGAAGGAGCTGTGCGTTGGTGTCGGCGGGGTCATCGGAGAGGAGCCTGCCGATGATGCCCTCGGCGTCGCGATATTGGCCGTTGGCGAGAAGGCGGGAGGCGTAGTCGAGGACGAAGTCGTGGGGGGGGAGCTGGTTGGATCGGAGGAACGAGCCGAGGGCGGCGTCGTACCAGACGGCGGCTTCGTCGCCGAGCCCGGCGCGGGAGAGTTCCTCGGCGACGGCTGCGACGGCGCCGACGCGCATCGGGCCGGCGCGGACGACGGTGAGCAATCCGTTGAGGCGGTCGTTGGGCGTTCCCCGGGAGGAGACCATTTCGAACCGGAGTTGTTGGACTTCGGGGTTGACGGGGTTGAGGCGGGCGGCTTCGTTGAGGGCGGTGATGGCGGCTTGTTTTTCGCCGCGTTCGAGCAGGACGCGTGCGGCCAGGAGTGCGGCGTGGGAGCGGATTTCGGAGGGGATGGTGTTCGTGCCGAGGAGGTCTTGGCGGAGGTACTTGAGCTTTTCGTCGGCGGTTTCCATGCGCTGGACGTAAAGCTCGATGAGTTTGGCTTGGGCTTGGAGGTCGTTGGGTTCGAGGCGTGCATAGGCGACAAGTGCGTCGATGGCGTCGGCGATTTCACCGGCTTGGAGAAGGGCCTCGTGGCGGAGTCTGGGGAACCGGGGTTCGGCGGGCGCCATGCGTGAGGCGGCTTGGAGGAGGACGCCGGCTTGGCGGTATTGGGCGGTGGAGAGTGAGGGAAGTTCGAGCGTGAAGAGGGCGCGGTCGGCGACACGTTCGGCGAGGGCGATTTCGGCGGCTGGGGCGGGGGCGGGGGACTGCGCGAGGAGGGTGGAGAGGGGGAAAGTGGCGAGGAGGAGGGCGGGAAGGAATTTGGTTTTGTGGTTCATGGCGATCATGGGGTTGGGGATCTTTGGAGCGGTGCCGTGGCAAGTTACCGGACGGGACGGGTGAAGGCGACAAGATTGCACGTCCGGTAACGTGCCGGGCGTGCGGTTAGATCCGGCCGAACTCAGGATGCAGCGCGGCCTTGTCAACGGCATCGGCAAGATCGGGGACTTTCCGGGCAAGATTGGCGGAGTCGCCGACTGCGACGGCGCGGGCGACGAGGTGGTCGAAGAGTTCGTGGCGGCCGGCGGCCAGGGCCGACCGGGCGAGTTCGAGGCACCAGCGTGCGTATCGCGGGCCAGAGAGGGCTTGGGCGAGTTGGAGCTTGCCGGGGAGGAGATAGAGGGTGTGATCGTGGGCGGAGAGGGCGACTTCGTAGAGCGTGCGGCAGTACATCAGTCGGGCGGAGTCGGCGTGGGACAGGGGGAGCTTGGCGAGGGCGAGCAATCCGGCGTGAACGCGGGGGAGGTCGAGAAGCTCGGTGACGGCTTCGAGGCGAACGAGCTGGGCCGAGGCGAGAATCGGGGCCGGAGAGCGGAGAAAGAGAACGGCGTTTGCGAGGTCGGCGGACTCGATATAGCGGGACTGCTCGAACCGGAGCTGGGCCAGTTGGAGGAGTTCGACGGCACGCTGGGACGGAAATAACGAGAACTTGCGGAGGGCGGTGGTGAGGAGTTGCTCGGCTTCGGGGAGATTACCTCGGGCGAGGTGTTCGTGCGCGGGCATGGCGTCGCGGGAGACGGCGATGGATTTCCACGAGAGGTAAAAGTAGACGAGTGCGGCGGCGGCGAAGAGGGCGGCGCCGAGGGTGGGGTTTCCGAGGGGGAAGACGTAAATGGCGGTTCCAGCCATGGCGGCCAGAACGAGGAAGACGCGGGCAGCCGTGCCTGTGGCGAGGGTGCGTCGGAAGGCGAGGAGGTCGGTGGAGGGGCTCACCGTGCACCACCGATGGCGAGTTCGGGGGGGACGGGGGCGGGGGCGAGTGCGGCTGAAGTGGTGGAGAGGGGGGGGAAGCGGTGGACGAGCTCGGCGGGGGAGGCGAAGAGAGTTGCGCGGCGCCAGAGGTGGGCGGCGCGGGATGACTGTCCGAGGGTCAGGGCGGAGTGGGCGGCGAGTGCGTCGGCATCGGCGACACGCAAGCCAAGTTGTTTGGCGATTGCGGGGCGGTTTTTCTCGAACGAGCGGAGGGCGTCGTCGCAGTGGCCGGTGACGGCGTCGCGGTACATTGCGGCGAGGGCGACCATCGCGGGGGCGTGGCCGGAGATGTCGATGTCGCGGTCTTGGCGGCGGAGTTCGCCCAGGGCACGGTCGGCGTCGACGAGGCGGTCTTCGCGCAGCATGGCGTAAACCCGCAGGGCGCGGAGGGACGTCACCATCCCGAGGGGGACGCCCTCGCCGAGCATGGCGGCGGCCGAGCGTTCGGCGTCGTCGAATCTGCCGACGCCGACGAGGGTGGTGACGTAAACCTGCAGGGCCCGGACGCGGTGCAGCGGGGA
>JBBRUM010000075.1:0-11096 GCA_038247815.1 Tepidisphaerales bacterium
ATGGCGGTTGGCGATGTCCATGGCCCAGGGGGGGAGCATTTGGTCGATCTCGACGTCGGCGGGGTTTCCGCCGACGAAGTCGGGATAGGGCTTGAAGCCGAGGAATCGGCCCTGCTCGATGTCGCGCTCGACGTCGGCTGGTGACTCGGCGGGGGAGAGCAGGCGGAGGGGCCAGGTGCGGCGGCGGTCGGTGGCGGCGGCGAGATAGGCGTTGTTCGCGGCGAGGTCGAAGGTGGGGTCGGGCCAGCCGAAGCAGAGCGCGCTGACCTCCCGGCCGGGGAAGACGTTGGGCATGTCGCGACCAAAGTCGTCGAAGTCCCACTTGGGGAGGTCTTCGCCGGCGCAGTGGAAAACCCCGCCGGGGACGGCGGAGCTGCTAATGATGTGCATGTGAATGTCGAGCACCTTCGGGGGAATCCAAGCGTCGAACTCGTCGGCGAAGATGCGTTTGTTTCGCAGGGTGAAGTCTTCGTTGCGATAGCGCATGTGTTGCTCCGTTTCGGTTGAACAGTGATCTATTTGCGGAGGGCGGAGCGTACCTCGGCCCAGCGTAGCGGCATGTCGGGTTTGAACTCGTCGGGAACGAAGCCCATCGCGAGGTAGACGGCGATGGCGGGGAGTCGCCAGTCGTCGGTAGACAGGTAAATGGTGCGGTATCCCCGGGAGAGGTAAAGGGCGACGACGGCGGAGCAGACGGCGCGGCCGAGGCCCTTGCCCGCGTGGGCGGGATCGGCTGCGACCCAGCCGAGCTCGCCACCATGAGGGTAGCGGTCGGCGGGGGCGGGGTTGGCGAGGGCGGTGGCGACGACGGTCCGGGTGGGGGTGTGCTCGACGAGGAGCATGCCGTCGTCGAGCGTGCGGTGGAAGGTGCCGCGAATACGGTCGTCGGACCAGGTTCCGAAGCCGGCTTTCTCCATGAGCGACCCGTACGCGGCGGTATCGGCTGGGGAGAAGGCGCGGAGGCGGTACTCGGCTGGGAGGCGAACGTCCGGGGCGGGGACGGCGTCGGGCCAGCGCATGAAGAGCTGCCCGTCGCGGTGGACGTAGTCGGAGGTCCAAGCGCGGGAGTCGGGGACGTCGACCCAGCGGCCGCCCTGGGCGATGGAGATCTGGGAGCAAAGCCCGGGGAGGGTCATGTCCATGGCGGCGTCGATTCCGATCTCGGGGGGGCGGCGACCGCGGACGGCGTCGATGAAGTCGATGACCTCGAAGTAGTCGCCGCCACCGTGGCCGGCGGATTTGGCGGTCTCGCTGGCGGAGCGCCACATGTCGGGGAGGAACTCGGATTCGAATTCCGAGAGGTCCTTCCATTGGCCCTCGGCGCAGCGGCCGCGGATCCAGACACGGTCGCGGTCGCCGTGGGCGCGGGAGCTTTCGTAGCAGCCGTCGATCCCCTGGAGCTGGTAGTTGGTCATGGAGTGGGGGCGGTCGGAGAGCATGTCGAGGCGGAGCTTGATCAGCCCGCCCTTGTCGGTCGCGCAGAGAGTGAGGGTGGAGGCTTCCTGCTCGTAGGGGTCGCCGCGGGGGTCGGTGTAGCGGCGGCCGCTGCCTGCGCAGGCGACGCGGTTGACCCGCTGGCCGGGCATCCACTGGAGCACGGGGCCGAGGGAGTGGGTTGGGTAGGTGTTTCCGTTGATGCCGGTTTGCCAGCGGCGGCGCCAAGTCGTGATTTCATTGAGGCCCTTGAGCTCGTGAATGTACTCGGCTTCGGCGAAGTGGGTTTCGCCGAAGAGCCCGCGTCGGACCATTTCGCGGATGAGGACATTGGAGCGGAGATAGGTGTAGTTTTCGGCCATCATGTAGGTGGCGCGGGTGCGGGATTCGGCGCGGCGGACGGCTTGGGTGAGTTCGCGGCACTCGTCAACGGAAACGCCTGCGGGAACTTCGCAAAGCACGGAAACGCCGCGGTCGAGGGCGGCGATGGATTGGGGAACGTGCAGCGGCATGGGGGTTGCGACGATGACACCGTCGAGTTCGGCGTGGTCGAGCATGTCGGCGTAGTCGGCGTACTTTTCGGTGGCGCCGAGGCGGAGGCGGGCGGCTTCGAGGCCTTGCTCGTGGGTGTCGCAGACGGCGAAGACTTCGGCTTCGCCGCTGGCTTGGACGGCGAGTTTGAACGATGAGCCGCGACCACAAGCACCGACGATACCTAGTTTGAGTTTCTTCACGGGTTCTCCTTGGTGTCGGTGGGGGCGGACTTGATTTCGACGAAGCCGACGCCGGCGAAGCGCGACATCGCCCTGATTTCGGCGGCGGACACGCCCCAGACGAGGGCATGGTGGTGGGTGCCTCCGGCGAGGCTGTAATGTTCAAGGAACCGCGTTGCGCCAATGGCGGGTCTGATCCAGCCGCGGACTTGGCGGCGCATGTCGGGGTCGGTGGCGTCTGCCAGGACGGTGACGTCGGAGGCGATGAGTTCGAACCCGTCCGGGCCGAGGGTGAGGTCAACAAGGGTTGCCGGGCCGGGCCGAAGGGCGCCCACGACGATGGCGGGGTCGGCTGCGTCGCCCCACGGGTAGGGTTTGCGGATCAGTTCCGCGGTGCCGGGGACGAGAACAGCGGGATTGATCTCACCCATGTGACTGAGGAACAGCGAGTCGCCGGCCCAGTCTGGGCAGAAGATTTCGCAGAATGTGACGCTGTCGCCGCCGAAGGCTTGTAAGAGGGCTCCGACGAGCCCGGCTGTGAGCACGTCGCCCTCGCCGGCGTACCCGATGCCGCGTTCCATGGCCTTGCCGGCTTCGAGGAAGGGAACGGCGCAGCCGCCGTCCATTGCGACACCATCGAACGATTGGAAGTTAAATGAGAATGCGGCGGCGCGGGCCGAGCGCAGCGCGGTGCGGACGCGGAGGCCCATGCGGGCGGTGCGGGCGTGGCAGTCTGGGTCGGCGGTGATGGGCCAGCGGAGGGCGTCGGCGTGCAGCTCGGCTTGAACGTTTGCTTGGCTGACGGGGATGGCGGCGAGGTCGGCGGCGGAGATTTCGGCGACGTCCCAACCTAGGCGAATGCGGAGCAAGTCGTCGCCGACGTCGAAGTCGCCCATGCCGGCGAAGGTTTTGCCGATGCGCAGGACGCGCAAACCTCTCAGCGCGGCGCCGGCGACAGCCGAGCGGCAGGCGCGGGCGACGCGGCTGAAGAACGGGGGACCGCTGTCTCCCCCGCTCGCACCGGCGACGACGGCGAACGGCTTGCCCCGCCGTCGAAGCACAGAGCAGAGGTCCATGACGCCGTGGATACCGTGGTCGGTGAGGATGCGCCGCACCGGGGCGTCGTAGCCGAAGGCGGGTGACAGGGTAGTGTCACACACGATGAGGGGAAGATTGGTCGCGCAGAGGGCATCGGCGGCTTCGAGAGACGGCGAATACGCAAGGTGGAGCGTCACCACCGCCCGGCAGCCGGCGGCCTCGAAACCGCGAACGGCCTCGGCGACCTCCTTACTCAGGCGGCAGACTGCCCCCGGCTCGACCTCCAGCCCGCAAGCCCTCAGCCCGTCCGCCACACGTGCAACGAGTGTCTCAACCTCAGCGCGGAGCTCGGGGAGACGGCGGTCGTACAGCTCCAGATACAGCGGAAGAAGTCCCACTTTCATTCTGGGCTCCGTTTGGGGGTGCGGGAGTTTTTGCGGTGTGAACGGGGGGCATTAACGAGGGTTGCGGCGGCAACTCGTATCGTTCCCTTCCCGCGCGTCGAGGTGGATGCTCCGGCGGATACAGGCGATGCGAAGGAGAACCGGCCCCCGGCTGGCACTGCTCCGTACAGCACTTCGAACGCTTGAATGTAGCGTGCGTGGTCATCGTCGAAGCGGCGGAGGGTCTTGTCATCGGTCTTGATTCTGCCGGGCGCGATGCGTGCGGAACCGGCTGGGGCGGACAGGGCGGCCACCGCACCGCGACACCCCACGAGCGACTCCTCCCTTGCGACATGGGTGGCAACGCCGCCACCCAGGGCCATCGCCACCAGCTTCAGCCAGCCGCGCGACTTGGCCGCACCGCCCGTGACAACGACGCGAGAAGACATCGCGCGAGCCGTCACCTCGGCGAGCACGCGTCGGAGTTCGTGCGCCATGCCGACCGTTACGGCCCGCGCGATGTCTTCTCGCGTGGTTGACGGCCCAACGCCGAGAACCATGCCCGCGCCGGTTCGCGCCGGGCTCAGGGGCGATGGCATGTTCAGCCAGGGCAGCGCGGTCAGGCCCTCCGGTGGGAGCGGGCTCGACGCGCGACCCCAGATGCGTCGCGCGCCGTCGGCGGCGTCGGGTGCGCCGAGCAAGTCGCGCCAGACCCAGTCCCAGGAGACGTTTCCGGTCAGCAGCGGTTGGATCACCAGATCGTCGTCGGCGCTGGCTGGTGAGGGGACGACCAGTTGGAAAGGGGACCAGTATTTCTCCCGGCGGCTGAGCGCGAAGTTCGCGACCCATGCGGTTCCGAGCGAGAGCTGAAGGACGTCGTTACCACGTCCGCCGGCGGCGCAGGCGCGCCAACCGGCTTCGTGGTCCATGTAGGGTCCGACGATGGGCGTGCCCTTGGAGACGCCACGGATGCTGGCCGATAGCGAGAACTGCTCGTCGCCCCGGCGAAGTCGCGCGACGGCGGTGTCGTTCATTCCCACGACGGCGAGCGCCTCGGGGGAGATGCGGCGGCGCGTTACGTCGAAGCATCCCTGCTGGAGCGCATTGCACGCATCCTGCACCCACTCGCCGGTCAGGGTGTGCACCACAACTTCCCCGACGCCGACGTACTTCGCGTTGGGGGAGAAGACGGCCGGCTGGGTTTCCGTCAGCCAGCTTATCCGCCCGAGTCCCCACCCGGCGCCCTCTCTGCGGCTGAGACGCCGCCACCACGCGGGGGGCTTTCGCGAGGCGACGTCGGCCAGGTGGGGCATGAAGCGCAGGTCGTTCCAGAGATGCATCGGGGTCCGGGACCGCCCTGTGGCGGCGTCGACGACGGCTGCGCTGCCGCCCTGCGCCGCGACGCCGATTCCGATCACCCGGCCGCCGCGGCGCAGGGCGGCCGCCACTTCTTCCAACGCCCCCACCGCCACCGACCGCAACGCCGACACCGATTGTTCACGCCCGCCATCCCGGCCGAGTCGAACCCGCAGCGCGTGCCCCACACTGGCGACACATACACCGGATCGCGCGTCGAAGGCGGCGGCCTTGATCGCGGTCGTTCCCACATCCAAGCCAATCACCACGTCACCCACGTCGCACCCCCGACTCCGCACGTTCCTCCGGTACCTCGGCGACCAGCACATCGACCCCCGCTCCGCCGAGTCGCCGACCGATCGGAGTCGCGTCGTCGGTGATGACCGTCTTAAAGTCGGTTAGTTTCGCGTATCGCACACGGCCCGCCCCGCCGAACTTGCGCGATTCGGCGACGAGCACACCGGCGTGCGTTCCCTGCAACAGCGCCAACGCCGTGTTAACCGTCGAGATGTCCTCGACGTAAACGCCGTCGGGAGAGAACGCGTCGGCGCCTATGAAGGCGATGTCGGTCCGGAACCTACCAAGGACGTCGGCGGCGAGGGGGCCGGTGACGTCGGGGTCGCTGCGGCGAAGCACTCCACCGGCGAGGATCACCTCAACGCGCTCACTCGGCTGGAGAAGGGCAGCGGCGGGGAGAGAATTGGTGATGACGCGGACGAGCTTCCTAGGCCCGGATTTGCCTTGGCTCGCGGCGTCCAGCCGTTCAACGAGCGTACGGGCGATTTCAAGGGTGGTCGTTCCGGTGTCCAACCCGATCATCATCCCAGGCTGGACGAGTCCGGCCGCGAGTCGCGCGATGGCCCTCTTCGCCGGCAATCCCTCCACGCCGCGCCCCTCGAACCGGAACGCGGCAACCTGCGGCCGAACCATCACGACCGCGCCGTGCATCCGCCGCACACGCCCCATCCCCGCCAGAACTTCGACCTCACGCCGCATCGTCACCGCCGAGACGTTCAACGCCCGAGCCAAACGCGAAACCTCCACCCGCTCGTCGCCACTCTCGGCGACCATCTCCAGCACCCGGCCCTGTCGCGGCGTAAGTTCCATGCTTCAACTCCCTTGAACCACGCGGAGGCTAATTGGCAACCCCGGCCAACGTCTCCACGACCGTGTCCACCACCTCATAGCCCGAAATCAGCGGAAGCTTCATCAGCGCAGCCGGCGGCACCTCGCTCTTGTACGCCTGTACGCTCACGTCCAACCCTCGATCCACGCACCCAGCGGCAAACGCCTTGGCCTTCTCCATGTCGGTAAAGTGCAGCCCCGCGAGGTGCCCCCAGCCGTGGACCTCCGACACGGTCCCGCGCCACTTGGCGGCGAAGTCCCGCAGCCGTTCCTGAAAATACTCACCCACCTTGGCTGTCACATCTCCGTTCTCGCGGGCCCATCGCATGGTGATCAGATACGCAAGGCTCGCCAACTCCTCCTGCCCGTTGGTCACAAGCGCCCCGAACTGCGGCAGGACATCGAGGTCGCCGGAGAAAATGAGTTTGCTCGCACAGTACTCGCCGCCGGGGAACCCCTTGCCCACCGCGACCATGCTGGGTTTGAGTCCGTAGTCCAGGTGCAGGAACAGGCGGCGTGCCCAGACCCCGCACTGGATCTCGTCGGCTAGGACGGGGACGTCGTGCTTCTCGCACAGCACATAAGCCGCCCGCAGAAACTCGGGCGTGAGCAACCGTGCCCCGTAGTTCATCAGGACGATCTCGTGCAGGAATCCGGCCACACGCGCGTCTGGGGAGGTCGCCACGTCTGCGAAAACCGCCTCAAGATCGGAAAGATTGTTCGGCCGCACGGCCCGCACCCTGACCACGCCGGACCCGTCCAGCCCGGACCGCATCTCCGGCCACATGCCCCGGGCGACCTGGGCGAGCATCGTCGTTCCGTGGTAGTTCGCCCCGGACCCGCCGCCCACGTCCGCCATCACGACCAGAACGGGCACCTTTCCCGCGTACTTCGGGGCCGGGCCGTCGGTTTGAATCCGGTGAAACCGGGCGAGGAGCAGCTTCAACGCCGCCTCCCCGGCGAGGCTTCCGGTCTCGAGATTGAGCACGCGGTTGAGGACGCCCGGCGTCCACGTTTCCGCCGGGGGAAGCGCGGCGGCGGAGTCAAGACCATTGGCAGAACGGATCAGCTCCGATTCGAGAGCGCGGGTGATGTGGCCCCGCGTATTGTTGTGCGTCGCCTGCAGCACGCCCCCCGCCCGCGCACGGTCGATCAACGTGAAACCCGGAAAACGGTGCCCGAGGGGGATGTGGTAGTGCTCGCTCTTTGTTGCGAGGTATAGCCGGCCGTCCTCACCGACGCGGAAGAATCCGAACCCGGTCAACGGTGCCTGCCCGGTCTTGGTCGCCGCGACGAACTTGTCCGTGCCCGCTCCGCCAGCGCTGACGGCCAGCCCGCGTGCGACCACCGTCCCCACCTCGGAGAGCATTGCGACCAACCGCGCATACATCGACTCTGGAAAAAACTCGACCCGCTCCGTGAGATGCTCGGCGAGAAAGCCCAGTTGAAAAACGTCCGCCCCGCGTCGGACGGCGTCGCAATACTCGTGCCCCACCAGATCGGCGACAGAGGCTTTGACGGGGACGAACTTGGTTCGCATGGGCGGCTTTCGTTTGTGACTGTTTCATTTTTAAACGATCACGAACGTAAGTCAACCCCGCCGACCTCCCCCGATCCGCAGGGTTGGGGAGATACTCACATCCGCGCGGCAGAGTTGCATGGTCGTGCGATGGCTGGGTGGGGCGGTTGCCAGTGTGCCAGCCAAAGGTTCGTCCGGGTTGCGCCAAAATATTGGTTTGGCCATGCTGATCCGAAGTCTTCTGAGCTCGGGCTGCGGAGGCGGCGTCGTTTCCGCAATTTTTGCAGGTGAAAAAGCCTGGGCGGGGTCGTCGACAGATCCCCATACCGCCGGGACCGCAGTCTCGTCGCGCGACGGCACGTCCGACACGGCATCAACGGAAAGAAATTCACGGGCATACCGGCGGCGCTGATTGCTCAGTCCGTCCACGTTCCACGGCGGTTGGAATGGCGACCCATGCAGGCACCAGTCAGGCCGGCTGCGGAAGTCGCGTCGCAGGAGGCCGATGCCCGCCCGATGAGTTCACCGCTCCTGCCATCCCAGCCGGTGATCTGTCAGACATCCACGGCGCAATGGTTGCCGTCGGGGACAACACGGCCGGGCGACGACTGTGCTTCCAGAAAAGTGGAGAGAGCGCAACAATGACGCTAAAGCACCACTGGATCGATGATGCCAGTGTCCGAGAAGGTGAACGGCCGAGGTGGGACGAGCATTCGCGCAATACTGGCGATGGTCGGGGGCGGTGCGATGACGGAGAAGGGTGTGGGGGCAACGGCTTGTCCGTTGTCGATGCGGAGCTCACCGAATGTACCGGCTTCGTTGAGCCTGGCGATGAGGAAGAACTCGCCGCCCACCCGGGGGGCGATGAACTTGACTGCTATCGCCCGCGAGGATCCGGGCTTGAGCGAGAGCCTTGTATTCAGCGGAGGCAGAGCGACGTCGGAGCTGTCGAAGACGTTGTCGGTGCTCAGGTACACCTGAACGGGCACGTTCCCCGTGGCGGGCAGCGTGCCGACATTGCCCAATCGGAGGCTCCCGGTCAGCCGGGCGCCCGCCTTGACAGGCCGTCTCGCCGACACGGTGAGCGACTGGGCGACGAGGTCCACCGCATCGGCGATCACCTGCGACTGGACGACCTTGGTGCTGGAACCGGAGAGGGTCGCCGCGATCTCGCGGACGCGGCCCCCGGACACGAGGACCAGCGACGACTGGGCGGCGTCGAAGGCAACTTCGATCGGGCGAAGGGCGAAGCCGACGAAACGACCCGACACGGACGACGTCGCCGCGCTCGGAGACGCCACCACAATCAAACCCGTTCCGTTGAAGGTCGGGTCGAGCGCTCCCCTGGCGGTCAGACGGATGACGGCTCGGCCGGTTCGCCGGGCGGCGACGTCATTCGCCGATGCCGCCACGATCGTGGACAGCAGGACCTTGCCGTCGGACTGCACAAGCACGTCCTGTCCGGAGGTGATGGCGAATCCGGGAACGCCAACAACGACTCCGGTGGTCGACCCGAAACGGACCGGCTTGCCGGACGACGAGAGCTGCACGACGATTGCGCTGGACTGGAGGGAATTGTCGTCCGAAGATCCCGTCGACGCCACGCCGCCGACAAAGATTGCGGACCTCGGCGTCAGGGCGATGGAGTTGAACGTGCCGATCTCGCCCGATGTTCTGACAAAGCTCCCCCTGACGCCGAACCTTGTGTTGAGGGTGAAATTGGGCAGGACGTTGACGAGCACGGCTTGGTCGACGCCGGCGGCGGTGACGGAACCGCCGACAAGGAAGCCCTTGATGGCGCGGCCGTTGCCCTCGGCGAAGGCGTCGATGCGGCTGCCGACTGGGAAGGCGACAACGCTCAGCAGCCCGTTCGTACCGAAAGACGCGTCGCGGTCGCCGGATTGTGTGTATCGGGCGACTGCGGGGGCGTCGTCGGAAGTCAAACCGAGAACATAAATGTTGCCCGAGGCGGCGAACTGGACCCGCCGGGCCGAAAAGCCCTCCGGACCGGCAAAGCTGGACGCACCGCCCGAGCCGAACGACGTGTCCAGCGAGCCATTGGCGTTGAGTTTACCCAAGACAAGTCGGTTGGCGGAGAGGTCAAACCCGGCGGTAAGAACGCTCCCGTCGCCGAAGATGAAACTGTCCAGCGAGGTCAACCTCGTCAGTGGAAGGGTGACGCTGACAACGCCGGTTCCACCGCCAAAGGTGTTGTCCAAGCCACCGATCACGGGGTCCAGAATCGGGAGGCTGACGGTTACATCAAACTGGATCGTCGACACGTTGCCCGCGCGGTCGGTGGCGGTGGCGGTGACGGGGGTCGTTCCGACTGGAAAGAGTGACCCGGGCAAAATGGAGAAGACGAGGGAGGGCGCGGTATCCAGCGCGTCGGACACGGTGGCGACGAAATTGACGACGGCTCCGGCGGAGTCGGTGGTCACGGCCGAGGTGTTGGAGGGTGGCGTCAGCACCGGGCCGGTGGTGTCGATGATCAGCGCGAGGGAGGCGGCGGAGTTCACCGGAGATCCGAGCGTGGGAACGGCGCGGGCCGAGAGGCTGTGCGGCCCTTCGGCCAGGGCGATGGTGACCACGGAGTATGCGCCATCTGCTCCGGCGACGGTGGAGGCGACTTGAACCCCGTTGTCGAGGATCAAGACCGTCGCGCCCGGCTCGGCGGTACCCGTGAGCGTCGGCGTGGTGTTTGACGTAAAGCCGTCGCTGTTGCTTGAACCGCTGTCGCTCGTGGCGGCCAGCGCTGGGGTCGACGGCGGGATCGGACTGTCGCCGAACAGCACCAGCCCCGATGGACCGTAAGACGTCGTCAGCCGCGCTCCCGACGGACTGACCCCGGAGGTCACGGTGTCAAACGTACCCGTCAGGGTCGACGCGGAGATCACTTGGATCTGCCGACTGGCGAAGGGGATGAAGCCTGTTTCAAATGGGGCCAGCAACGTGCCCGAAAGCGTCGCCGCTCCACCGGCGGTCAGGCGCCCGAATGTGCCCGCGGCCGACCCGCCGATGCGGAGAGAAACCGTCCCGGAGGTGGCCAGTGCGCCCGTGGTGTTCACGGCCGAGCCTACGCCGACGGTCAGGGTACCTTGGTTGTTCAGCGACGACAGGGTCACCACCGCGCCTCCCGTGGCTGTAACGTCTCCGCCAGCGTCGATCACGATGTCACCCGTGAGCAGGGGGTTCGGCACACCCAGTACAAAGCCGCGAATCCGCGCGTCGGCGCCGGTAAGGGAAAAACTGGCGGCCAGCCGCTGGATCGTGATGTTCACAAGCTGCAGATCGCCAGTTCCCGAGGACTGGTAGCTTCCGCCCGTGAGTTTTCCGTCGGCGGAGGAAAAGTTGCCGAGCCTCGGGCCGACGGTTAGCGTCCCGCCGGCGGCGCGGAGTACGCCGTTGTTCGTCGCCGCCGTCGTGGCGATGTTGAGCGTATTCGTCGCGGACTCAGCGGAGATCAGGCCGTTGTTGATCAAGGTTCCCGAGGAAGAGTTGCGGATGCTCAGCCCGCCCCCCGCGCCC
>JBBRUM010000076.1:0-11021 GCA_038247815.1 Tepidisphaerales bacterium
GATTGTGCTGAGGAAGGAGGTGTCGGTGGCGCCGTACCTGGGCAAGTCGATTCGGTTGTCGGCACCGGGGCTGCAGGCGACGCCGATCGAGACGAATCTGGTTTACGTGGCGCGTGGGAGGGCGAAGGTTCAGCTGGCGTGGCGGATGGTGGTGGAGCTTGAGGTCGGGTCACACTGGTAAGAGCTGGTGGTGAGCGCCCGGACGGGCGAGGTGGTGTACGCGGCGGAAGACGTGTCGCACGCGAGTTACACGCGTGTACCCTGCCGACCAAGGTTCGTAACGACGTAGGGCGGACCCTCTTGACTGACCCGTTTGACACGGCGGCTTCGCCGTTCGGGTGGCATGACACTAACCGGCGTAACGGGCGCGGAGTTCACGACGACGCGGGGGGACAACGTCAACGCGTACCTCGGCCGCGACAACAACAACGCGGCTGACGCGACGCAGTTCGACGACGGAGCCGGGCTGAACTTCAACCCGACCTTCGACCCGGCGCAGGCTCCGACGGTGCTGACCAACCAGCAGACCGCTCTGACGAAACTCTTTTATTTGAACAACCGCATCCACGACATCACGTGCAAGTTTGGGTTCAACGAGGTGGCGGGGAACTTCCAGGCGAACAACGACGGCCGCAGCGGCGCGGGGAATGATGCGTTCAACGCCGAAGCGCAGGACGGCGGCGGAACGAACAACGCCAACTTCGCCACCCCGGCCGCCGGGAGTTCGCCGCGCATGCAGATGTACCCGTAGACCCAGACCAACCCGCAGCGCGATGGCGACCTGGACGGACTGATCGTCATCCACGAGTACACCCACGGAATCAGCAACCGCCTCACCGGGGGCCCGTCATACGCGGGGGCGCCGGGAGCGGTGCAGAGCGGTGGAATGGGCGAGGGATGGAGCGTTTTCCTCTCGCTCATGCTGACGCAAAAACCGTCGGACACCTCAACGACAAGTGGAGGCGTTGGAACGTATTCACTGGGGCAGAGCAGTTCGGGCGTGGGCATCCGCAGGTTCCCCTACAACATCAATATGGCGGTGAATCCGCCGACGATGGGCTCTTACAACTCCACATAATCCGTGCACCGTACGGGCGAAGTGTGGTGCTCGGCGCTGTGGGACCTGAACTGGGCGCTCATCGGGCGGTACGGCCAGACGACAGACCTTTCGGCGGGGTACACGGGGGTCGCCAGCGGGGGCAGCGCGATGACGCTCCGGCTGGTTCTGGACGCCATGAAGATTCAGCCAGCGAACCCCAGCCTGTTCCAGGCGCGTCACGCCGTGCTACAGGCGGATTTGAACCTCACCGGAGGGGCCAATCAGGGGCTGATCTGGCAGACCTTCGCACGTCGCGGGTTCGGGTTCAGCGCTTCGACGGCGAGTTCGAGCGCGTCCACGGTCGTCGAAGCGTTCGACGTGCCGTCTGCGTTCCCTTCGGCGGTCTCTGCGTCGTTGACGCAGTCGAGCGTCGTGCCGGTGGAGTCGATCCCGATTCGGTTCACCAAGCCGATCAATACGTCGACCTTTTCCGTGGCGGACGACGTGCTCAGCCTTGCCAGCCCGTCCGGGGCGAATCTAAAGGGTGCGATCGGCGGCGTCGTTTGGTCGGGTGGGAACACGATTCTGACGCTGAGCCTCCCGGCGCAATCGAGATTCGGCCAGTACACGCTGTTGATCCGCCCCGCCATTAACGCGTCCGACACCGCATTGGCGATCAAACAGAACCTCGATGGGGTGGGAGGAACGATAAACGACAACGTGACCGTGGTGGTGAACTACAGCCCGTACATCGGGCCGGACGCGAGCGGATACAGCGCGGGCGCTTCGTTCTTCGAGAACCTCGACCTCGTGACGGGCGGGCCCGGCGTTGTCGACACCGGCCTGAGCGTCGATGACGGCTCGACGTCGCTGAACCTCGGGGCCAACACGTTCAACTTCTATGGCACGAGCTACTCGGGTGCGCAGGCGTTGGTAAACTCCAACGGACTGATCACCTTCGGCAGCGGAACGACGGCCTATATCAACACCGACCTCGCCACATCGCCCTCGCAGGCGGCCATCGTGGTGCGATGGGACGACTGGCGCACCGACGTGAACACAGCCGACCGCGTGCTGGACAGGCTTGACGAGCAAACGGGCGATGGCGTCGCTGACCGGATGGTGATCGAGTGGTCGGACATGGTGAACTACGGCAATCCGGCGTCGCCCGCGACGTTTCAGGCGATTCTCGAGCTCAACAAGGCATCTCGTGCCGGGACGATCACGTTTAACTACCTCGACCTCATTGTCGGAGCCCCGGCGGGCGACGGCGGGGCCTCGGCAGCAGTGGGCATTAAGGCGGCTGGAACGTCGGGTGGAAACAGGGTGCTCGCCAGCCTGGACCGACCGGGCAACCCTTGGCTGGGGTCCGGCACGGCGATGCGGTTCGGCTTGGACGTGGTGCCGTCGCAGATCCCGTCGGCGACCGCGCCGGTGGAGCGTTTGGCGCGTGTGAAGCTACAAATGAGCGAGGTTTCGGGGCTGCCTGCGCCGGCGGGCTTCTCGGTGATCAACCGCGCATCGGGGGCGTCGGTGTCATCGGCGACGGCGTCGGTGTCGGTGGACGCGGTGTCCGGCGAGATCACACTGGCCATCGGGAAAAAGCTTCCGGACGGGGGGTACCAAATATCGGTGGCGGCGGGCAGGCTGGTCGACACCAGCGGGAACCGCAATCTCGTGGCTTCAGTTGCCAATTTCTCCGTCGGCACTGGGGTCAACGGCCAACGACCGGCGACCCGCGCGCTTCCCGCCACCGCCAAGACAGGGGCACCTTTCATGGACCTCAGCCGCCGGTACGCGGGTTTCTTCGCCAGAGAGTTGGTCGGGCCGAAGCTATTCGCCGACTAAAATTCAAAGCATCCCACCGCTATTCGATGTACACCTTGCCACCAGCGGGCACGGCGATGGTGGGCATGCGGGCGATGAGGGCGGCTTGGGTAGGGGCGTACAGGGGGGAGATTTCGACGGTGGCATCGGAGGGCACGGCGACGCCGGCTGCGGCGAGCCACCGAGCATGACGGGCAGACTGGTCGCGCCGCGATGTGGCGGGCGAGTCGCCTCCGTCGGCGTTCTTGACCGGTGAAAACTCCTCGGCGCGGTCGGTTTCAAGGACGATCGCGTTCTTGGCCAGCGGGATGGCGTCGAAGACGAACTGCTCGAGCTTGACGGCGTTGGGGGTCTCCGGCCTGATCGTGTCGCCGGTGGCGTCGACGAAGGGCATTTTCTTCTCCGCCCGGTGCCATGGCAGCGAGAGGTTGCCCGAAGCCGTCAGTCGCTCGATGAAATCCAAGCGCAGCGCGTGGATCGCGATCGAGCCGGCGTTGAACCGCAGCGTACCGTCGGCGTTTGTCAGCTTGGCGAGAGACTCGGGCAGGTCGGAGTACTCGATCACCTGCAGCACGCCGTCGCCCACGCAGAAGTTGCCCACCTTCTCCAGCGCATGGGCCTTGGGAATTGTCTTGGAAGACATCTCCGACCCCGTGAGGTCGTGCAACCCGAGGAACAGCGGATCGAGCGTGTGCACCAGCGGGTTGTCGACCTGAAAGTACGACAGGTGGGTAATGCCGCGGCGGCGCATGTCGGCCAGCGCGCCGGACTTGTGCAGCGCGGCGAGAGACCCGCCGTGCCCGTCGGCTGCCAGGGCGAGGGAATCTTTCTCGGCGAGCAGCAGCTTTCCGTCGGAGGAGAACGCGGGGATCATCCCCTGTTGGAAAAACACGACGTCCCCCGGCGGGTAGCCGAAGTGACCGTTGGCGGCGAAGAACGCGCGCGTCGCGGCGTCGTTGACGTCGGAGGTCATGATGTACCACGGTGCGAGCTTGCCCGTCAGCTTGGCCCACGACAGAAGCTGCTCGGCGAAGACTTGGAACAGCGGTTTGGATCGAACGGGGGTCACCGGGAACTCGCCCTTGGGCCCGTCGTAGCCGAGCCGTGTGCCCTGCCCGCCCGCGACGAGAAACGCGGCGACCTTTCCGCCGGAGAGCAGCTCCATTCCACGGGCGTGCGCCTTTTTGTAAAGCTCGACGTGCTCGGGGGCGGGCGTGCGGGGGTAGACCTTGACGGGGTCGAGCTTGGCGGGGATGTGAACGGGCGGCTTGGTGGTGACGTAGGCGGCGGCAAGCCCGGCGAGGTGGGCGATGTCGAGCGTGGCGAGTTGTCCGAGCAGGCGGGCCTTGCCGGCTTCGGGAAGCTCGGCGAGAAACCGCAGGACGTGAGACTGGCCGTGGGACTCGAGGGCGGCGCGGGGCGCGGTCGGTGGTGTGGTCGTCATGTTCGACTTGTTTACCCAACCTCGGGGCGGCGAGCAAACCGCGCGGTCGCGAAACAGCCGTCGGCTAGACTTCGATTGTTTGCCACTTGCCCTGGGCGAACCGTGCGTACATCAGCACGCCACGCAGCGCCAGCTCACCGCAGAGCACCAGCCAGATCGCCGCCAAGCCGAGCTGGAAATACTGCCCGACGATATACACCCCGAGCAGCCGCACGCCCACGACGGAAAAGATGTTGACGTACATCGCCCCCCGCGTGTCTCCAGCTCCCCGCAATGCCGATGCGTAGATGATGTACGCGCCGAACCCGACTTGGATGAACCCGGCGAAGAACAAACACCTCGCCGTCAGCTCCCGCACGGCGGGGTCCTCGGAGATGAACGACGCGAACAGCGTCGCGGCGAGGATGAACAGCACGCCGATGACGCCCATCGCCCCGGCACCCAGAAAAAACCCGTAACGTGCCACCCGCTTGGCCCGGGCCACGTCGCCCATTCCCAGCGACTGCCCCACCATCGTCGACGTCGCAATTCCCACCGCGAAGCCAGTCGTGAACGACAGCGACTCGAGTCGAATCGCGTTAAAGTGCGCCGCCGACGACACCACATCGAGCTTGTTCACCACATGCACGAGGTAGAAGTTGACGCTCCACATCAGCACCTGCTCGCCCCCGGCTGGGAGCCCGATTCGAAGCACCCGAAGCATCTCCCGCCCGTGGAACCGCAGACGGTGTGCGCGAAGCCTCAGCCCGGCGTATCCCGTGAACAAAATCGTCACCTGCATCGCCGCGCCGAAGGCATAGGCGATCCCCGTCCCGAGCGCGATCCCGCGAAACCCCATCTCCGGCAAGCCGAAAAGCCCATACGACAGTGACCAGGTTAGGGCGATGTTGACAAGGTTTACCAAGATCATCGCCGCAGCCGGGGTCCGCGTGTCGCCCGCGCCGCGAAGACAGGAGTTGGCGACAAACAGCAGCAGCATCGCCGGGGCGAAGGGCGCGAAGATCCGCAGGTATTCCAGCGCAATCAGAGCGGCCCGCTCCTCCAAACCCGCGACGGACGTGATCGCGGGGGCGGCGAAGTAGAACAGAGCCCCCAGCGAAACGCCGAGGGCGGCTGCAAGCAGCATGGCCTGGCCGCAGGCGGCGTGGGCGCGGGTGCGGTGGCGGGCACCGATAGCGCGGGCGATGATCGCGGTGGCGCCGGTGCCGACGGCGGCTGAGAAGAGTCCGACGAACCACAGCAGATATGCGACCGTTCCCACTGCGGCGGTGGCGTCGACGCGGATGTCTTCCGGGAGGTGGTTGGCGAGATAGGCGTCGTTCAAGCCGACGAGGATGTTCAGCACGTTCTCCGCCAAGACGGGGATCGCCAGAATCAGCAGCGCCCGAAACAGTTGCTCACGTGGAGGGGCTGGGGCGGGGGTGATCGGGGGGGAGATGGCGCGCACGGGGAGGGTAGCTTAGGCGCGGCGGCCTTCGGGCGTGGGCGTTACTGCTGCTGTTGGACTTGCTGCTGTTGCGCGATGAACTCGCGGTGTGCGGCGGCGCCGTCGGTGAAACTGGGGATCTCGATCCGGCGGTACTTCTCGGCCACCAGTTCGGGGGGGATCGACGGCAGCGCGTCGGAGTTCACCTGCACGTCGATGGCCTCGGTGGCCCGGCCGCGAAAGAGGCCCTTGTTGGGCGGCACGTCGCGGAAGTCGCGCCCGATGGCGACCTTGATGAAGTTGCCTCCCACGATGCAGCGGTTGGCCGGGTCGAACCCGACCCACCCGGCTGAGGGAAAGAACAGTTCGGCCCATGCGTGGGTCTGTGTGAACCCGCGGTACCGCGTCGCGTCCGGGTGCACCAAGCCCGACACGTACCGCGCCGGGATGCCCAAGCTCCGGGACAGTGCGATCATCAGGTGCGTGAAGTCCTGACACACCCCCTTGCCGTGGTCGAGGATGTCAGTGATCGGCGAAGCCGCCGACGTGATCCCCTTCTCGTACGTGAACTTCTCGTCGATGAGGTACAAAATCCGCAGCGCGAGCTCCCCGGCTGAATCGCCGGGGCATGGCGAGAGCGACTCCGCCAATTGCCGCAGCGCAGGACAGTCCACCACCGGCCCGCCAAACTGCAGGAAGTCGAAGAGCTCGTAGGGCATCGCCGACGGGTCGAACGGCCAGGTGTCCTTGAATCGCTCGGGCTCGGGACGCGGGCGGTCCGTCTCCACAACCGACGTCGCGACGATCCGGATCCGCGAGTGGAACTTGGAAATCGTAAACCCGTGCACCGTGTTGCCGAGCCAGTCGAAATAGGTCGACACCTGCGTTTCCGGCCCGATGGCCAGGTCAAAAGACAGCCGGTGCTGGTCCATCTCCTGCCGCGGGGCCATACGCAGCTCCATCACTGATTCGGAGATCAGGTCCGTGTATGTCAGGTCGGTGGCGTGAATGATTTTCAGCAGCATGGCAAGGGTGCTCGGGGGACTTAGTGCAGGAAATAACCGCGTTGCAGGGCGAGGGCGACACTGGACACTTCGGACTCGATCCGGGCAAGGTATTGCGGCACGCCCTCGGCGACGAGCTCGGAGAGCTCGGCGTATTCGAGCTGCGCGTCGAGGCGGCCGAGGATCCGCTGGACGGCGTCGGCTTTGCGGGCGTCGGACTCCTCGCGGACGGCGGCGATCGCGTTGGCCGCGCCGCGCACCGCGTACCGCACCGAACGCGGGAAAGACTCCTCCAGCGTCAGATATGACACCACTCGCAGGCCGTCGATTTCCGCGAGTTGCGACTTGCGGTAGGCCTCGATCGAGCAGCACGAACGCAGCAGCCCCATCCAGTGGATGTTTTGTAGTGGAAGGTCGAGAAGGTCCTCGGCTTGGGTGAGTATCTGCCAGTGCAGTGAGACGACGCGGCAGGTGAAGTCGATGCGTTCGATATATTTTCCCAACTGCGTGAACTGCCACCGCTGGTCGTGGCGAATGGTCTGGTCTGTGAGGCCTTGAAAGAGCATCGAAGCCGACACGACGGAATTGAGAAACGCGTCCGGTGACTCGTCGAAGCGCTGCCGGGCGTCGTCGGCGCGGATCGACCAATAGATCGAGTTCAGCTCCTCCCACATTTCAGCTGAGATCGTCTCCCTCACTCCCCGGGCGTTCTCCCGAGCTTGGGTGAGGCAGCAAAACAGCGAGTTCGAGTTGGCGGGGTCGAAGGTCATGAACGACACGACGCGCGCCCCGAGGGTCTCCACGGGCCCTGCCGCCAGACCGCCCGCCCCATCGGGCAACCGGAACACCCTCGGCACCACCCTCCACAGCCACTCGAGCAACGTGTCTTCGAGGTCGCCGGTGTCCGCCAGCAAGTTGAGCTTGATCCGCAGGAGTCGGGCGATGTGCTCGGCGCGCTCGACGTACCGCGCCATCCAGTACACGCTGTCGGCTTCCCGGGCGAGCATCGGCCGCGCGCCGCGCCCGAGGCCGTACTTCGAGAGATCAGCCGCCGAAAATGTCGGTCCGCCGGTGCTCATGACTGGTTCTCCTCTTCCTCGAGCACCCACGTGTCCTTCGACCCGCCGCCCTGCGACGAGTTGACCACCAGCGACCCCTTGCGGAGCGCAACCCGGGTCAGCCCGCCGGGCATGACTGTCGCCTTCTCGCCGTACAAAATGTAGGGTCTCAGGTCGACGCGGCGACCCTCGAAGTGCCCGAGCGTCGCGCCGCCGATCTTGTCGCCGGGGTCCTGGATGTAACTGGGGTGCTGCGAAAGCTCGACCACCGGCTGGGCGATGAAGTTGCGGGGGTCGTCCCGTATTTTCGCCGCGAAATCGTCCCGCTCGGCTTGGGTTGATTGGTGGCCCATCAGCATCCCATACCCGCCCGACTCGTTGGTGGCTTTGACCACGAGCTTGTTCAAATTCTCCAGCGTGTACTTCCGGTCGTCCGGCCGTGCGCAGATGTACGTCGGCACGTTAGCGAGGATCGCGTCCTGCCCCAGGTAGTACTTGATCATGTCCGGCACGTACGGGTAAATCGCCTTGTCGTCGCACACCCCCGTGCCCACGGCGTTGACGAGTGTCACATTTCCGATGCGATAAGCATTCATCAGCCCGGCTACGCCGAGCATCGAGTCGGGCCGGAACGCCAGCGGGTCCAAGAAGTCGTCATCCACCCTCCGGTACAGCACGTCGATCCGCCGCAACCCCGACGTCGTCCGCATGTACACGAACGCGTTCTCCACGATCAGGTCCCGCCCCTCGACCAGCTCCACGCCCATCTGCCGCGCCAGAAACGAGTGCTCGAAGTACGCCGAGTTGTAGATCCCCGGCGTAAGCACAGCCACGACCGGGTCGTCCGCGTGCGGCGGGGCCACGTGCTTCAGCGTCCGCAGCAGGTTGTACGGATAATCCTCGATGGCCCGCACGCGATAGTCGGCGAAGATCGCGGGGAACACCCGTTTCATGATCGCCCGGTTCTCCAGCACATACGACACGCCCGACGGCGTCCGCCCGTTGTCCTCGAGCACGAGGTACTCACCGCGGTGGTCGCGCACGAGGTCCGTGCCGCAGATGTGCACGTAGATGTCCTTCGGAACTTTCACGCCGATCATCTCGCGGCGGAACATCTTCGCCCCGTAGATCAGCTCCGGCGGAATGACTCGATCGCGGAGGATCTTCTGCTTGTGGTAGATGTCCTGACAGAACAGGTTGAGCGCGGTGATCCGTTGGGAGAGGCCCTTTTCTATCGTCTGCCACTCCCGGTCGGGCACGATCCGGGGAATGAGGTCGAAGGGAAAAATCTTCTCCACCCCGGCTTGGTCGGAGTACACCGTGAAGGTGATTCCCTGGTTGCGGAAGGTGAGGTCGGCCATTCGCACTCGCTTGGCGAACTCCGCCTTTCCCAGCGACTCGAGTCGTTTGTGCACGTCGGCGTAATGCTGGCGCGGGGAGTCCGGTCGCTCGAACATCTCGTCGAACAACCCGTCCATCTGGTATTGGGTGAACATGGGGATTCGTCGATGCCCGCGGGTTTCGCGGCGGCGACAACTCTCGCCGCGCGATGCCGGTGCAGTGCGGGCGGGGTGTCAGTGATCGGGGCGGTCCGGGGTGGTGTGCGAGCTCCTCAAGCCATCAAGGCGGTGCGGTGTGGTTCCGGCACAGTGTAATGCTTGGCACCAAACCAACAAGCCGCCCTCACGGCTTTTTCAGAAGTCCGCCCAATCCTTCCTTCACAGCCTTCTGCGCGTCGTCTTTCGCCTTCCCGGCTGCGTCCTTCACCTGCCCGGTGGTTTGGTCGAGTTGCCGTTGCGCCTGGTCCCTCGCTTGGTCGACCTGTTCCTTGATCTGGCCGCCGAGGCGGGCCTTGATCCCCGCGAGGTCACCGCTAAGCAGCGCCTGCAACTCGGGGGGCACTTTGTCGCTCGTTGCCGCTTGCCTGGCCATCTCCGTCGCCACGGCCAGCACCACCTGCTTGATCGCAACGCCGTTCAGCGTGTCCTCCGCCGTCCCGATGTCCGCTACGGTCAAGTCCGGAAGCGCAACCACAATCTCCTGCGCGAGCCCCGGAAACCCCGGCCGTATCACCACCTCCGCGCCTTTGACCGTAATCACCCCCACAATCAGCTTCGGCGGCGTGGCCCACGGCGTTTCCGTCGGCGGGATCGACTCCAACACCGCAGCAAGATTCAACTTTAAGTCCTTCTGCTCCAGCACCAACCTCGGCTTATCCACCGAAATGTTCCCCACCCGAATCGGGTCCGACCGCAACTCCGAATACCCTACCTGCAACCCCAGCCGCCCCACTTCCATAAACCTTTGCGCCGCAAACCCCGCCGGCGACGCCACCCCAAACCCCGACAAACTCACACTGCCCCCCAGCAATGACACACTCGCCGAATCCAGCTTGGCCTCCAGCCCCAGAGAAGCCGTCGCAGCCGACTGCACCCCCGACCTCACGATCGAGTTTAAATTCACGATCACCAGCACAACGGCGACCACCACCAACAGCACAACCCCAACAACCGCCCACTTCAATTTCTTGATCAACTTGATACTCCTTTTGCCTGCCATTATATCGCACATCCCACAATTCCGCACCCCCAACTGGACACCGCGGTGATCCCACAACTTTGACACACCGCCCCCCATCGGGCATATCTACCCTCGCCCGTCGCTACAAACCACGCCAACCCACACCGGGAGACCGACGTCCATGCTGCTGACAAAACACGAAGGCGAAACCTTCCTCAATCAAACCGTTTACATCTCCGGCCAGGCGTTCGTGAAGTGCACTTTCGTCGCCTGCACACTCGTCCTGCGCGAAACCGTCTACCACCTCGACTCCTGCACCTTCGAACGCTGCAACTGGCACGTCGATTGGGTCCTGATGTGGGGCAGCCCCGAGTCCCTCCGCGAAATCAAAGCCCTCGTCAGCCTCATCGAATCCGCCCAACAACAGCAAAACCTCCAAGCCGCCCAACCCGGCACGACCCAGCGATAGTTCGACGCACCGGCTGACCCCCCCCCGCCACGCCGACACCGTCACGCATACAGTTGTCCGATGCAAACCCGGCAACTCGCGGCGATTGTCTGCATGGTGCTCTCCGTAACAGTGTCCGCACGCGCCCAGCCCGCGCCCCCCATCCCCACCTTCCAGCCCGGACTTAAACCCGAGAACCTCCTCCTCGTCGTCAACGGCAACTCCCCGGTCTCCGTCCGCCTCGCCGAGTTCTAC
>JBBRUM010000077.1:0-10978 GCA_038247815.1 Tepidisphaerales bacterium
CGTTTGTGGTCGGCCCGGTCGATGGCAACGCCAAACCACGGTCGCCCCGCTCCGGCGGCTGGGTGGTTCCCGGAGCCGGGTCACTCAGAAACCGTTCAGGAATGTTAGCCAGTCGATCTCTTGCGGTGGTGGCGTCGGCCGATTCGGCATATTGCTCGATGAGCAGGCGATAGATATAGACAGCTCCCCGAAACTGGTTGGTCTTGCCGTACCAATCTGCGGTCTGCAAAAGTTTGCGGGCCTGGGCCTCGTCTATCCGCCCCACGATACTGGGCAAGCTTTCCTGTCGCGCGAGCTCTGGCTGGGAGACGATCAGGTCGGAGAGCAGTTCCCGGGCGTCGACAATCGGAGTGGCGTCGAACCTCGTGCCCCGGAAAAGGCCCATCTGACTGAACGCCTGACGCAGTCTCACCCTGCCGACCAGGGGCGAGCGGGGGAAGCTGGTGGCGTACGACCCGTATGCGTCGGCTGCGAGATCGAATTGACTCGTGGCGTAATAGAAGTCCGCTGTCCGGAGCAAGGCCCTCTCAGCCAGCGGCGAGCCCGGGGCACGACTTTGAATACGGAACAGGATTTCGACGGCCTCGTCCTGCATACTTAGAATGGGTAACCTGAGAAACCTCGCCTTGTATCCGCGGAGAAACGCGTCGGCGATGTCATACTGACGCTGCAACGCGGCGCGAAACAGCCGCGACTCGGGGTACAGGTCCATCACCTCGTCGAAGTGGTAAAAGCTTAAAACCCGGTTGCCTGACTGAAAGTAGCACTCGGCGAGGATAAACGTCGCGCGGTCACGCAGCGGGTGGCGCTTATCGTGGGTTTCAAACCACCGCAGCACCAGCCTTCGCGCAGCCCGCCAGCCGCCACGCT
This sequence comes from Tepidisphaerales bacterium, assembly GCA_038247815.1. Lineage (GTDB taxonomy): Bacteria > Planctomycetota > Phycisphaerae > Tepidisphaerales > Tepidisphaeraceae > JBBRUM01. Next base: position 871 of record JBBRUM010000077.1, read on the forward strand.
GGAGGAAGTCCTCGGCCCGGTCGAGCGTCTCGTTCGCCGGGAGCGACGTGGGGGCGAGATCGGTCAGAGGGATCCACCTGCCGCCCCGAAACTCGAACTCCGGCAGGGCCGTGGGGGTCGTCGTCGGAGCCGGCGAGAGTCTCGACGGGTTGGTCGGAGAAGCAGAACCCGGGGTTTGACCCCCCGCCGCCGCCGCACAAACAACAGCCAAGGCAACCGAACAATGTATGACTTTGCGAAGTGATCCCATGCGTGGCCGAGGAGTCTAATGATCGGTCGTGACGAATGCGAGCGAAGCGCACCACAAGGTTTATCCGCCTGCAGACGGGCAACCTTCGGACGACGCGGCCGGAACGAAAAAAAAACAAGAACAGGGCTTGTAGTTAGCCTATCGTTCGCCTAAACTTGTACCGAACATCCATGGTGTGATTCGTCACACATAAGGAAGGGCCCTGACGGTGCGGACTGCCGTCCAGCCCCGATTGTCGCGGAGGTTCCCCTCCCCAGTCGCGTCCAGTCCCAGACAGCTCGGTTGTCCCGTTGCCCGCGGCTTTAAGCGGGGCTCGGTGTGACTGCGGCGGTGTGACCGGCTGACAAACAGACCCGGTCGGAAAGCGAGCATTTTGTGGCCAAGCCTTTGGTTCCGTCGAAGGGTGATTCTGCGGTCGCGGAGAAGTCGGAGAAGAAGGGGTCGAACCCCGGCATGCCGACGATTCATGCCCCGGCCCATGTGGTGGTGAAGCGCGATCCGGCGGTGGATTCTGCGCTGGCGCGGGCGGTGCAGCAGATCGAGAAGCAGTTCGGCAAGGGGTCCGTCATGAAGATGGACGGGGACAACATCATCCCGATTGCGGGGATCCCGACGGGGTCGTTGTCGCTGGACATCGCCCTTGGAGGCGTGGGCATTCCCAGGGGAAGGGTGATCGAGATCTTCGGACCGGAGTCGTCCGGAAAGACGACCTTGGCGCTGCACATCATCGCCAGTTGCCAGAAGCTCGGCGGCGTGGCCGCGTTCATCGACGCCGAGCACGCGCTCGACCCGTCGTGGGCCAAACGCCTGGGCGTCAAGCTCGACGACCTGCTGGTCTCCCAACCTGACACGGGCGAGCAGGCGCTGGAAATTTGCGAAATGCTGGTGCGGTCCAACGCAGTCGAGGTCATCGTCATCGACTCGGTGGCCGCACTCATCCCGCGGGCGGAAATCGAGGGCGAGATGGGCGATTCGCACGTCGGCTTGCAGGCGCGTCTCATGTCGCAGGCGCTCCGCAAGCTCACCGGGGCGATCTCCAAGAGCAACTGCACCGTGATTTTCATCAACCAGATCCGCGAGAAGATCGGCGTGATGTTCGGCAGCCCGGAGACGACGACGGGCGGCAGGGCGCTGAAGTTCTATGCATCCATCCGGATCGACGTTCGTCGGACGCAGACGATCAAGGAGGGGGAGGTGTCGGTCGGCTCGCGTACGCGGGCGCGGGTGGTGAAAAACAAGATCGCGCCACCGTTCCGTGACGCCGAATTCGACATCATGTACGACCGCGGAATCAGCTACGAGGGCGACATGATCGACCTCGCGGTGCTCGGGAACGTAGTCGAGAAGTCGGGCGCTTGGTACACGTACAAGGGGACACGACTCGGCCAGGGTCGGGAGAACGCCAAGCAATTCCTCTGCGAGAACAAGGATCTGACGGAAGAGATCCGACATGCGATCCTGGCGAACAAGGGCATGTTGGAGAAGAAGGCGATGCCCGCCGCATCAGGCGACGTCGAGGCGTAGCGCAAAACGAGGCCCCGTTCCAAGACGAAGCGCGCAGTAGAACGGGGCGGGATCTCAAGCGTATTACCGCTCCGGTTTGGTCAGGGGTGGAACAGGAGGGGACCAAACCGGGCGGTGGGGCGGGGGGGAATGGGTGGGGCAATGGGCGGGGGGAAGTCATTCGAGTTGCGCGACGGGAGGCACTCAGCGCCGCGTTGACCATCCGAAGTCCCCCAGCCGGGGGGGAAGTTATTCGAGTTGCGCGACGGAAGGCACTCAGCGCCGCGTTGACCATCCGAAGTCCCCCAGCCGGGGGGGAAGTTATTCGAGTTGCGCGACGGGAGGCACCCCCTAATCGGGGTGCCTCCTTTGCGTGCGCTGCGCGGCCGAAATTATCGGCCGGGACGGCGAAGCACGGGAGAGTGGCGGGGGGCGGGGGGAGATTCAGCGTCGCCCCGCCAAAGTGAGGGGTGCGTGGGGCCGATGCCATCCGAGGACGGTCGTGTGCTGTGTTTTGACCCGTCCGCTAGAGGACTTGGCGTATGGGTTACCTTCGAACGGCGGAATGGAGTTCCCGGTTGCGTTTGCCGCTACTGACGGTGGGGTCGGGGGTGGCGACGTCGTTGGTTGTGGGCGGGTTGCTGGCGTTCGGCCACTTGGTATCGACGGGTGCGGAGCGAGCGGGCGTGGGAGTCAAGGGTGGCACGGCAGGTGGGGAGTACGCGGTGGCGGCGTCTTCAACGAGTTCGCCGGGCGGTTCCGCCGTTTCGGAGACCGACCCGGGGGCGTCGACGGTCGAGTTGGCGCGGTTGCAGTCGCAGTTTGACACGGTGGCGAAGAAAGTCGCGCCTTCGGTGGTGGCGATCTCGGTGGCGGTGCGGTCTCGCGGGGAAGATGAAACAGTCAGGTCTGACGATCTCACCGGGCGAAAGCTCACGGAACTGCTCGAGCGGACCACGCGAACCGTGGGCACGGGTTTTGTCATTTCGGAGGACGGTCTGATCCTCACCAATGAGCATGTCGTGTCCGACGCCGAACAGATTTGGTGCACGACCGACACGGGGCGTGTGCTGCCAGCGTTTGTCGTCGGGTCGGACCCGAAGTCTGATCTTGCGGTGCTGCGGGTGTCGGTGGACCCGGCGACGCCACTCAAACCAGTGAGGTTCGCCGACGCCGCTGGGGTTCGGCGCGGGCAGTGGGCTGTGACGCTCGGCAATCCGTACGGGCTGGCGTCGGAGGGGAAGCTGGCGGTGTCGGTGGGCGTGGTGTCGGCGGTGGGGCGGTCGTTGCCTCGGCTGTCGTCGCGGGAGAACCGGATGTACGTGGACTTGATTCAGACGACGGCTGAGATCAACCCGGGGAACTCGGGAGGTCCGCTGTTCGACCTCGACGGTCGGGTGTTCGCGATCAACACGGCGGTGGTGTTGCCACAGAAGAACACGAACGGGATCGGGTTTGCCCTGCCGACGACGCAGTCGCTGATGGCGCGGGTGGAGATGCTCAAGCAGGGGATCGAGGTGCCGCACGTGGAGCTGGGACTGACAGTCGCCCAGCCGTCGCCGCGGCAGAGGAAGGCCGCGGGAGTGACCACAGACATTGGGGTTCGGGTGGAGGAAGTGGATCCCGCGGGGCCGTCGGGTGCGGCGCTGCGGGAGGGGGACCTGCTGGTGTCGCTCAACGAGGCGACGATGTCGGATGTTGACGCGTTTGCGGCGGCCGTAGGGTCGATGCGTGTGGGGGCTCCGGTGCGGGTATCGCTGCTGCGGGCGGGGAAGCCGGTGACGCTGATCGTTTCGCCGAAGAGGCAGTCGCTGCCGTCGAATCCCGTGTCGGTAAGCACGCAGCGGTACAGGTGGAACGGGATGTTGCTCGGGCCGATTCCGGCGAACTGGGAGTTTCCCGGCGGGCGGCGACCGGAGTTCGGGCTGATGGTGCTGGCGATCGATCCCGTCTCGCGGAACACACTTCCACCTGGGACGGTGGTGCAGTCGCTCGGCGGGCGGACGCTGCGGTCGGTGGCGGACCTGCAGAACGCGCTTTCGGCTACGACGCCGGAAATGTCGTCGCTGGTGCTGTTTACGCCGCCGCCGGCGACCACCTCGCTGCCGTCGGATCGATAGGGTTTACTTGTAGAGCAGAAACGGTTCGCGGCGGGAGCGGAAGGCTTCGACGTCGGCGGACCAGAGGGCTTGGAACTCGGCGGGGGTTTGGGCCGAGCGGACGGCTTCGAGCACGCTGCGGTTTTGGAGGAGGCGGACGACTTTATCGAATTCGAAGACCGCGCCGTGGATGGCGCGGAGGTGCCAGGCGATGGCTAGTCCGGTGCGAACGGGCTGTAAAGCGAGGCGGTCGGTGACGACTATCGAGACGCCGCGGCAGGGCTGGTCCTTGAACTTGCTGGAGGTGGGGGTGAATTCTGTCGGAATGAAGCGCACGCCGGGGAGGTTGTCCGCGTTGAGGGCGGCGGCGAGTTGGCGGCCGTCGATCCAGGGGGCGCCGAGGGTGGAGAACGGTTCGTCGGTGCCGCGGCCGACGGAGACGTTGGCGGCTTCGAGCAGGCAGATTCCGGGGTAGAGCGTGGCTTGGGTGAGGTTGCGGAGATTGGGGGAGGGGTTGACCCAGGTGAGGTTGGTTTGGTCGAACCACATGTCGCGTTTCCAGCCTTGGACGGGGACGACGGTCAACCTGCCTTCCGGGAGGCGGGGGTTGGGATTCCAGTCGGAGGTGTAAAGCTTGGCGAGCTCGCCGAGGGTCATGCCGTGCGCGACGGGCAGGGGTCCGTAGGCGGTGAAGCCGAAAAACTCGGGGTCGGCGATCGGGCCGTCTACGCGAGTTCCAGTGATCGGGTTGGGCCGGTCGAGGACGACGAAGTCAATGCCCGCGTCGGCTGCGGCTTCCATGGCCAAGCCGAGGGTTGCGGAGTAGGTGTAGAAGCGTGCGCCGGCGTCTTGGATGTCAAAGACGAGGGTGTCGATGCCGGCGAGCATGTCGCGCGTGGGTTTGCGGGTTTCGCCATAGAGCGAATAGACCTTGAGGCCGGTTTTTTCGTCGGTTCCGTGGCCGATTTTTTCGTCGAGCACGCCGAAGAGGCCGTGTTCGGGCGAGAAGAGGCAGACGATTTCGACGCCCGGGGCGGCTGCGAGGAGGTCGACGGTGCGTGTCGCGGCGAGATTTCGGCCGGAGTGGTTGGTGATGATTCCGATGCGTTTTCCGGCGAGGATTTTGAAGTTGTCGCGCTGTAGGACGTCGATTCCGTTAAGCACCGGGGAGGGGTCGGGGGCCGGGGGGAGGAGCTCGACGGCGACGGCGGTGGCGACGGCGGAGCGGAGGGATCGGACGTCGCCCTTGCCGGCCGGGTGCAGGCGGCTGGTGAGTAGGACGTAAAACGAGCCGGAGGCGGGGTCTGCCCAGAAGCTCGTGCCGGTGAAGCCGGTGTGTCCGAAGGTGCTTCCGGCGGGAAACCGGTTGCCGCGTGGCGCGGGTGAGAAAGACGTGTCGACGTCGACGCCGAGGCCGCGGCGGGTGAGGGGTTTGGCGGGAACGGAGAGGCCGGCGGTCATGAGGGCGGCGGTTTGCGGCTTGAGGATGCGGGCGCCGTCGAGCTCTCCGCCGCGGAGGAGCATGGTGCACCAGCGGGCGACGTCGTGCGCGGTGGAGAACAGGCCCGCGTGACCCGCCCAGCCGCCAAGGAGATGCGCGCGGGGGTCGTGGACCTGGCCTTGGATCCAGCTTCCGTCGCGTTTTTCGGTGGGCACGGCGGCGGCGGCCATGGCGGGGTCGAGGGGTCCGAAGTGGGTGCCGGTCATCTTCAGGGGGGAGAAGACGCGCTCGGCTGCGAAGGCGGGCAGAGGGGTTCCGGCAACCCGCTCGACGAGCTTGGCTAAGACGATGAAGCCGACATCGGAATACTCAAACCGCGTTCCCGGGGGAGACCTGGGCGTGAGCGCGCAGATCGCGGCCCAGGCGTTGTCCGGGCCGGTCTGGTAGTCGGCGAGGGGATTGTCGGCGATGAGCCCGGAGGTGTGGCGGAGGAGCTGCTCGATGGTGATGGCGTCCTTGCCGCTGCCGGTGAACTCGGGGAGGTACTTGCTGGCGGGGTCGGCGAGGGCAAGCTTGCCGTCGTCAACAAGGATCAGAACAGAGGTGGCGGTGGCGATGGGCTTGGTGAGGGAGGCGAGGTCGAAGATGGCGTCGGGAGCGAGCGGGCCAAGGCCTTTGCCGCGCTCGCCGAGGGCGAGGGTGCGGGTGACGCCGTCACGCCTGCCGGCGATAAGGACTGCGCCGGGGACCTCGCCGGACTCGATGGCGGCGAGGATTACAGCCGCAGCGGGGGAGGCGGCAGCCCGGGTCTGAGCGGCAGCGGGAAACGCCGCGACGAGCAGTAGCAACAGGAGTGCGACGGTCAGGCACTGGAGTGTCATGGCTGCATGGTGCACCGCGGACGGATGGAGGGCAAATGGACTGCGCTCAAAAAAACAGACTCGAGCTCCACGGCACAGCCGGCGCTCGAGTCGAGGGACTTTGGTGCAACGGGGAGGGAAACGGGGCGACACCTGTACTGCGTCGCCAACTCGTTACAAACCAAGCCGGTCGCCGGGAAGATGATGAAGCAGTTCATCAAGGGGCGGAAGGCGCGGGCAAACGGGCTGGCGGTTGCGGGCGGGAGCGGGCGGGGTGGGACGCGTTCCACGACGCGCCGCCGCAGGTGGCTCTGTGGTAAGACTTCTCGCGCATGGATGAATCGGCTTGGGGGGCGCACCACTTCAGAGACGGCAGGCGAAGGACGCCGATGGTCAATCCGGCGGGCTGTGCCCGGGTGTTTCAGGCGTCGTGGTAGAAAAGGGGGACTCGGCCTACCGCGAGATGATACGCAAGGTGGTCGTTGCCGACGGCCGAGTTGCCGACGGCGGAATTGCCCACGGCCAAATTGCCCACAGCGCAGGCGGCGATCAAACAGCGTGGAATACTGACTGGTTGCGTTCCAAAGAGCTTTCAAATGGGTCCGCAGCGGGTGCGGTAGTCAGCGTAGTTCCCTGCAACAGCAACTCCGCCCAGCCGCCCGCGACGGACAGGTCCAACGCACAGGTGGACCCCGCCGCGACGCGAACGGTTCGCCCGGATTCTGAATCGGCGTCTCCCTTGAGTGGTGCGGCCGTGCAACGACGGAGGTTCCGGCTTGGTCGATCGAATACCTTCAGACGCAGTTGGTTGTGGTGATGTCAGAACGTCCATCGCTTCTCCCGCGGAGAAGTGGACCATGCTGCCTCGGGCGTCTCCGATGAAGCGGTTGCAGCGTGCCGCCGTGAGTCCCGCCGTGCGTGCCGGTCTATTAAGGCCCCTGATGTGACGGGCACTGCGCGTCCGGAACACGATTCGGCGATCAAACGATGGACATCGACAAGGCAAGATCTCTCACCGAGAAGTCGGATGGAACGTGGGTGTCGGGTGGGCAGGGTCGTGGGGATTGAAAAAAGGTCGGCGGGGAAGAGTCTCGCCGTGGGTGAGCCGCTGTCGCCATAGAGGGGCTGGGCTTGTGTCTCCAGACGCAGTCGGCGGGGTGTTGGCTTCGATTCAGCAAGGCCAAGGTCAGACGGCGACGGAGCGGCGATCGAGTCGGGCGACCTGTTCGAGGACGCGGCGGTCCAGACGCACTTCCGGCGCGGGTTTGGGGGACTCGCCATATCCGAGGTGGCGGATCGTGGTGCGCAAGCGGCGAACGACCAGGCGTGCAATGCCCCGGAAGAACCGCGTACCCATGGCGGCGTCGGCGACAATCAGCGATTCGATGTGCGCGCGGGGTATCGCGAGCACCTCCGAGTGCACCTTGGCGCGGACGATGGCCGAGGAAACGCGGTGATCGACGAAGGACATCTCGCCGACGAGCTCGCCGGGAAAAAGGTCGGCGAGGTGCTTCGACGGGCTGCCGGCGAATACCTGAAGCTCGCCGGAGATCAGCACGTAGAGGAATGGGCACTCGACGCCCTCGGAGATGATTTCTTCGCCGGATTGGACCACGCGGGTAACGGCTTGGCGACAGAGGGCGGCGATGTCGGCATCGGTGAGTTCCGCGAGGATGGGGTTTGTTTCGGGCATGGGGGGGGATACCAACTACGAGGGCTGGGGACAGAGGACTGCCTGAAAACGAACCTATCAGATAGAGTCGATGCAAATCAACGCAAAATTGCCGTTAATTTGAAAGTTGAGACTTGGGGGGTGCCGGCCGGGGGGGTTGGGGGGGTGGCGCGGGTTGGCGAAAGTGGTCGACGACCCACTGGGCGGTGTCTTCGTACGCCGGGTCGCGGAGGATGTGGCCCATGTCGTACCAGCGTTGGGTTTTGGGTTCGTTGGCGGCGGAGAAGAGTCGTTCGGCCATGGCGGGGGTGACGGTGCGGTCGTTGCGGGCGTTGACCATGAGCAATGGGCGTGGGGAGAACGCGGCGATGGCGGCCCGGGGGTCGGAGGCGGCGAAGGTGGGCAGTGCCATCAGCTCGGGCGAGAGGTCCGTAGCGCCGCCGACCATCAGAACCATGCTTCCCACGCGTGCGTCGCTGGCGCCGGCGATGGTGCTGATCCAACTGCCCAGGGAATAGCCCAAAAGGGTGACGGGTTTGGCGTCGTCGATGAGGTCCATGCTCAGGGCGAGGTCCATTCCCTGGCGGATGTTGACGACGGCTTGCCGCCAAAGGGAAAACATGAGCTTGGGGTCGGAGCGGTCGAGCATTTCGAGTCCGCTGCCTTCGCGTTCCCCGTGGCGGGGGAGGTCGATGGCAAGCACGGCGAAGTTGCGCTTGATCAGCGCCGGGCCCATCTGGGAGACCATCTGCATTTTCTGGGACAACAGCCCGTGCGTGGCGACGACCAGCGGAAAAGGCCCGGGTTTACCCTCGGGCGTAACGAGCAGCGCCGGCACCCACTCGCCGCCTTCGCCCTTAAATGCAAGCCAGCGGATCTCACTTCCAACGATCACGGAGGGGAGTGGCAAAGCATTGATGTCCTTCAAGGACGGGGCGGAGGGACGCGTGGCAGGAGGTCTGCCGAAGACAAGTGTTTGAGAGGCGTTGGGCGTAGCCCAAACGAACTCCATGGGTGATCCTTGATATGTAAAGTGAGAAGAGTCGAACTGGACGAGGGGGCGGGTTGACGGCCGGGTGGAGGCGCTGTCGAACTGTCGGGCCAAGCGAAGTCCGCGACGCGGGGGAGAGGTCAGTAGGGAGGGTGCGGTGGAGGCTGCGGAGGTCTCCGGCGGCGAGAGGGACGGTGTCGGAGCGAGAAGCGCGAGTGTGAGCAGCAACACAAGGTGGGACACCAAGGCGGGAAACGACATAAGTACATGATAGGCGGGCGAAGACGATGATGTGTGATCTTGCGGGGGATGTTTCGAAAACGTAAAACCTTGCGGGTTCACGAGTTAGTTTTGGCGACCTAACCAAGAGGAGTTTGAGGGGTCCAATGGGCTTAGATGCCGCATGTCGCGGGATCAAGGTAGAAGAGATCTATGTCAGAGGGCGTTATTGCGGGTATCGAGGCGTTGGAGTCGCGGAGGATGTTTGCCGGCGGCATGTCGTCGGCTGGGGGTGCGGCGTTCATCGACGGCGCTACCCTGCGGATCGTTGCAGACGCGCGGCGATCGACGAACGTAAGAATCACCACCGAGGACGACGGCGAGACGATTCTGGTTGCGATCAATGGAAGGGGTGCGCAGGCGTTCTCGAAGGAGACGCTGGCGTCGGTGCTATTCACCGGCGGTCGGGGTCAGGACCGTGTCACGGTGCGAGAGGACGGCGGGCGGATCGACCTGCCGCTGATCATTCGCACCGGGGCCGGCGGGGACTACGTGGATCTTGATGAGACCGAGGGGAGGGTCGCCGGTGGGGACGGTAACGACACGCTCCTCGGATCGTCGGGCGACGACCGCATGGACGGGGAAGCCGGGAACGACCGCGTATTCGGCGGGCGCGGATTTGACCTTCTCCGCGGCGGCGGCGGGAACGACGACATCCGAGGCGACGACGGCGACGACACGCTCATTGGCGAGCGCGGCAACGATGTGCTCGATGGCGGATTCGGGTCGGACGAGCTCGACGGCGGGGATGGAAGGAACCGTCTTGTGGACCGTGCCCGCCGCGGTGAGTTCAACATCTTTTACGGCGGATTGGGCCGCAACGACATCTTCGGAACTACGACCGACGAGTTCCGCGATATCGACCACTGGTTTGACCGCGTGTACCTCTCGCGGCCGTTGAACGAATAGGGTTTAATTCTAACGCGGCCGCATCGGGTGTGGCGTGGGACCGGTACGGTCGAGTGGGCGGTAGTCGTAGCAGTGCCGCGTCTTGATGCAACCCGCGGGTGTAG
>JBBRUM010000078.1:0-10860 GCA_038247815.1 Tepidisphaerales bacterium
GACGGGCGCGGTGCGGGTGGCGCTGGGCTGGCTGAAGGGCGTGAACATCAAGGTCAAGGCGTTGTCGCACACGGAGAATTTTGACAAGCGGCAGGACCTTATCCAGCAGTTGCAGAACGTGATGGAAGAGGCGGCGGACCAGGACGAGCCGGTGTATTTCAATCCGACGCCGGAGGTGGGCGATCCGTCGACGCAGAATGTGACGCGGGAGGCGGCTGCATTTTCGAGGTCGCAGGCTGGCAACTCTGTGCTGGCGGTTCCGATGCGGCGGCAGGGCGAACTGGTGGGGGTGCTGACGCTGGAGTGGGCGACGAAGGTGGCGTTGCCGCCGGGGGCGGTTGGCGGGATGACGGTGGCGGCGGATGTGCTGTCGGCGCAGATGTATGACCGATACCAGAACGACCGCTGGCTGATCACCAAGACGGGGATTTCGGCGCGGGAGCTGGGGCGGAAGATCATCGGCCCGAAATACATGATCAGCAAGCTGGTGTGCACGATCCTGCTGACGTGCGTGGTGACGCTGTTTGTGTACAAGCCGATGTACCGGGTGACGGCGCCGTTCCAATTTTCGACGATTGAAAAGCGTGTTATCTCCGCCCCGTTCGACGGGTATCTCGGCGAACTGGGCGAGGTGGACGGCGGCCGGATCCGCGCCGGGACTGCGGTGAAGCATGGGACGGTGCTGATCAGGATGGACACGACGGAGCGGGAGTTACAGCGTGTGGAGGCGATGAGTCGTTCGCTGTCGCTGGCGGCGCAGGCGAGGCAGGCGAAGGTCGAAGGCAAGAACGCCGAGGCGCAGATCGCGATTGAACAGAAGGCGGGGATCGACGCGAAAATCAAAGGGCTTGACGCCGAGATCGCGCGGGCGACGATCATGTCGCCGATCGACGGGAACGTGATGAAGTCCGAAGCCGACGACCGCCGCGGTGGGCAGATCCGCGCCGGCGAGCCGCTGTTTGAAGTGGCCAAGATTGACAACCTTCGGGTGGAGTTGTCGGTCAACGAGCGCGACGTGGCGCTGCTGAAGGTCGGACAACGCGGGTTTCTGGCGACGACATCGCTACCCGGCGACAAGTACGAGTTCGACGTGAACCGAGTGGTGCCGCAGGGGCAGGCGAAGGAGGGCGCGAACGTTTTTACGGTGTACGGAACGCTCAAGGAGACGCCGAAGGAATCGTGGCGGCCGGGCATGGCGGGCGAGGCGCGGATCGAAATCGAGCCCAAGCCGCTGGGGTACCACTGGACGAAACGGCTGGTCGACTGGGTGCGATTGAAGCTGTGGATTTAGCGGACGAATGACGGGACCCGGTGTAACGACAAACCGCAGATATCAACATGCTTCAACTTCGGCCGACATTTTCCGAGTCTTGGTACCGCGTGGCGAACCTGAAGGTGCGACTTCGGCCGAGCGCGCAGATTTCGCGGCAGTACTATCGCGGCGAGCGGTGGTACGTGGTGCGGGACCCGGCGGGGAACCAGTATCACCGCCTGTCGGACCCGGCGTACCGGTTCGTGGCGTTGCTCGACGGGGCGAGGTCGATCAATGAAGCGTGGGAGATCGTCGGCGGGAAGATGGACGACGAGGCCCCGACCCAACCTGAAGTCATCCAGATCCTCAACCAGCTTTATTCTGCCAACCTGATCGAAGCCGATGTGACACCCGACTCGCAGGTGCTCCTTAAGAGACACAAGAAGCTGATGCAGAAGAAGCTGCAGCAGCGGCTGATGAGCATTCTGTTTCCGCGGATTCCGATTTGGGACCCTGACCGGTTTCTTCGGCGGTGGATGCCTGTTTTCGGGCCGATGATGTCGTGGGCGGGGGCGATCCTTTGGCTGGTTGTTGTGGGGCTGGCGTTGGTAACACTTGCGCCCAAGAGCGCGGAGCTGGCGCAGTCTGCGCGGGACTCGATTTCGCCGGGGAACTGGGCTTGGCTGTGGCTGATCTTTGTGCTGACGAAGTTTATCCACGAGATGGGTCACGCGTATGCGTGTAGACGGTTCGGGGGGGAATGTCATGAGATGGGTGTGATGTTTCTGGTGTTTATTCCGACGCCGTACGTCGACGCATCGAGCGCTTGGAGCTTTCCGTCGCGGTGGGCGCGGATATACGTGGGTGCGGCGGGGATGGTGGTGGAGATCTTCTTCGCGGCGCTGTGCGCCTTTATTTGGCTGAACACGGGGCGGGGCGAACTGATCAACCAGTTGGCGTACAACGCGATGCTCATCGCGTCGGTGAGCACGGTGTTGTTCAACGCCAACCCACTGTTGCGGTACGACGGGTACTACATATTGTCGGACTTTTTGGAGATCCCCAACCTCCAGAAAAAGAGCACGGATTATACGATGGGGCTGATCAAGCGGCACGTGTTCGGGGTGAAGGCCCGCGAGCCGCTGCCGAACGTGTCGACGCGACTTTGGCTGTTTTTCTATGCGATTACGTCGACGACGTACCGGGTGTTCATCGGGATCTTGATCATTGTGCTGGTGGCGTTCCAAGTACCGGTGCTGGGGATTTTGATGTCGATCGGGGGGATCATCACCTGGCTGGGCATGCCGCTGTTTAAGAGCTTGAAGTATCTGATGGTCGAGCCGGAGCTGCACCGCAAGCGGGCGAAGGCTTGGGCGTGGACGCTGGCGGGGGTGGGGCTTGTGGTGATTCTGCTGGGGCTGATTCCGTTCCCGCTGCGGGTGCGGGCTGAGGGCGTGGTCGAGCCGGTGGTGCGTGACTTGGTGCACACGAACGGGGCGGGTTTCGTGCGAACGTTGCATGTTCGGGACGGGCAGACGGTGGCCGCGGGGGACCTGCTGCTGTCGCTGGGAGACGACCAGTTGTCGGGGCAGCTTGAGGAGGCGTTGGCGAACCGCAACGCGGCCGAGATCAAGGTGCGCGCGAGTCGGGCGACCAATCCGGCGCAGGCGATCGTAGACGAGACGGAATTGGAGCTTTATTCGAAGCAGGTGAAGGATCTTGAGGGGAGATTGGCGCGGCTGGAGGTGCGGGCGGCGGTGGGGGGGCAGGTGATCGGGCCGCAACTGTTGGAGCTTTCGGGGCGGTGGGTGCCGCGCGGGCAGCAGGTGATGATGGTGGCGTCGCTGGACGCGTTGTGGGTGCGGTCGCTGGTGACGCAGGATGACGCGGAGCTGATACGGGACACGTCGGCGGGTCGGACGCAGGTGCGGGTGGCGTCGGCTGTGGGGACGACGCTGGCGGCCAAGCGGGTGGAGGTGGTGAGCGCAGGGAGCGAGAAGTTGCCGCACCCGTTGCTGTCATTCGCCGGGGGCGGGGAGATTCAGTCGGACCCGTCGGACCCGCAGGGGATGAAGTCGAGCACGAAGCAGTTTGAGCTTCGGGTGACGCTGCCCATGGATGTGAAGATCGCGCCGCTGGCGCTGAATTTTGACCCCCAATCGCCGTCGGCGCTGGACCTGAACACACTTGTGCTTCCCGGTCAGCGGGCGTTTGTGCGGGTGAACCTCGAGCCGCGCCCGATTGCCTGGCAGGCGTGGCGGCGGTTTCAGCAGTTGATCCAGGCGCAGAAGGACACGAAGTGGCTGTAGGTTTGAGGTGTAGTGGCCCGTTTTCATTTGGGTGATGTTCATGTCATTGGTTGCCAACGATCTGCACACCGTTTTTGACGCCCGTCGGGTGAAGAGTCCGGAGCTTTTGGCCTTGGATTTCTGGATGAACGGGATTACGGGGGTGGTGCGGAACCGCGTGCCGATTTTGGGGCGGCTGCGGGCGGTGGCGGAGCGGGTGAGCGCGCTCGAGCCGGAGATCAGGCAGTTGTCGTCGTCGAAGTTTCGGGAGGAGGTCGAGCGGCTGCAGGAATTGGCGCGGCGGGGGATTCTCGAACCGCGGACCCTGCGCGATAAGATTAGCGCATCCGTGGGGGCGGTGAAGATCAACGGCCGGGGCACTCTGGGTCGGGGGGCGGAGTCGGACGGGGATTGGATCCTGGCGTGGGCGCTGGCGCGGGAGGCGGCGTGGCGGAGCCTGGGTAAGCGGCCATACGACGTGCAGATCATGGGGGCGGTGGCGATTACGTGGGGCACGTTCGCTGAGATGGCGACGGGCGAAGGCAAGACGCTGACGGCTTCGCTGGCGGCGAGCGTGTGGGCGTGGAGCGGGAAACCGGTGCACGTGATCACGGTCAACGATTACCTTGTGGCCCGCGACGCGGAGCTGATGAAGCCCGTGTACGACATGCTGGGAACGACGGTGGGCGCGATCGTGCACGACCTCGATCACGGCAAGCGCCCGGAGGTGTACCGCCGCGGAGTGGTGTACACTACTTCGAAGGAACTCGTAGCCGACTACCTCCGAGACCAAATCGCACTCGGCCAGCTTAAGAGCGGCCCTCAGACGCGCATCGCGACGCTGATGGGGCTCGACTGGAACCGCAGGCCGCTTCTCGTATCGGGACTGTTCCGCTGCATCGTCGACGAAGCCGATTCGCTATTGATCGACGAAGCCGTCACACCCCTGATCATCTCCAACGAACCCGACGGCAACCCCAACGAGGCGCTGTACCGGGCCGCGTGCGACTTGGCGACGAAGCTGGAGATGTACAAGGATTTCAAGATCGACCGTACGATCAAGCAGATCGAGCTCACCTCGCGCGGGCAGAGCCGACTCGACGAGATCACCCCCGAGGACCACGCCAACTTCTGGAAGGGGCGGAGGCGCCGCGAGGAACTGGTGACCCAGGCGCTGTCGGCGCTGCACTGCTTCCACCGCGACGAGCAGTATCTCGTGGACGAAAAGGGGAAGGTGCAGATCATCGACGAGTTCACCGGGCGCGTGATGGCGGACCGGTCGTGGCGACACGGGTTGCATCAGGCGATCGAGGTGAAAGAGAGCGTGAAGGTGTCGGCTGACAAGGAGAACCTGGCGCACATGTCGTTCCAGCGTTTCTTCCGGCAGTACCCGTACCTCGGGGGAATGACGGGAACGGCGTGGGAGGCGGGGTACGAGCTCTGGCAGATCTACCAGCGGCGGGTCATCCGCATTCCGCCGAACAAACCGAATGTCCGCAAACAGCTTCCCACCCGTATGTACGAGACATCGGACCAGAGGTGGGCGGCGGTGGTCGAGCGGGTGCGCGAGGTGTACGCGGCGGGGGCGCCGATCCTGCTCGGTACGCGGTCGGTCTGGGCGAGCGAGGAGCTTGCCAAAAGATTAACGGCTGCGGGTCTGCCGCATCGGGTGCTCAACGCGGCGCAGAACGCCGAGGAAGCCAACGTCGTCTCCGAAGCCGGTCAGTCGGGGCATATTACCGTCGCCACCAACATGGCCGGGCGAGGCACTGATATCCTGCTGGGCAAGGGCGTGGTCGATGTCGGCGGCTTGCACGTGATCTCCACCGAGCCCAACACCAGCCACCGGATCGACCGCCAGCTTTACGGCCGCGCCGCCCGGCAGGGCGACCCCGGCAGCGCACAGCTCTTCTGCTCGGCTGAGGACGATTTATTCCTGCGGCAGGTGAACCCGATCCGGAAGTTTTGGCGCGTGATCGGGGCGGACCGTCTCGTTGCACTCGCGCAGGGAAACGCGGAGCGGATCGCGCGGTTCAACCGAAGATCGGTGCTGAAGAACGACGATTGGATGGATCAGGCCGTGCCGTTTTAGCTTCGGTGGGGTGCGGCGGACTAGGATGGTTACATGAGCGGTTCAGCGGTGGCGAGTTACGAATCGCGACTTTCTTCTGACTTGAGGTGGGCACTGTCGGAGTCGAGTTTATTTTTCGAGGGTTCGGGGGCGGTGCAGGAGTCGCTGCGGCGTGTCGTTTCAAGGTTGGACGAGTTGGGCATTCCCTATGCGGTGGCGGGGGGGATGGCGCTGTTCGCGCACGGCTACCGGCGGTTTACGGAGGATGTTGACATTCTCATTCGGCCTGAGGATTTGCAGCGCATCCACTCGGACATGAAGGGATTGGGTTACGTGTCCCCGTTTGAGTCTTCGCGGAACCTAAGGGATGTGCACTCCCAAGTGCGGATTGAGTTTCGGCTGGCCGGGGCGTTCCCGGGCGACGGCAAGCCCAAGCCGGTGGCGTTTCCCGACCCGGCGACGTCGGCGGTCGAGCTGGCGGGTGTGCGTTTTCTCGGGCTGAAGGAACTCGTTGAGCTCAAGCTCGCATCGGGGATGACGGCGGCCCACCGGCTTAGGGATCTGGCGGATGTAATGGAACTGATCCGCCTGTTGGGGCTGGGGCCGGAGTTTGCCGCCGATCTGTCGCCCTACGTTCGGGGGAAGTTCGATGAGTTGTGGAAGGCTGTGCAGGGTGGGGAGTCCATGAACGACTAGTGCGGGGGCGGCTTTTCATCTCTAATAGGGCCGATGGCAGAGCAGAGTGGTCCGAGTCCTGATCGCAACAATCCGCGTCCCTTGCCGGTTACCGGGCCAGCCGAGGAGCGGGTGCACCGTGTGCCGGACCCGACGCGGCCGGCGGGGGGGCCGTTCGGGCCGAAGAAGAAGAAATCGCCCAAGCCGTTTTCGGGTCCACCTCAGGGCGGGGGGTTCCGGGACGACCGTGGACCACGTAGGGATGACCGCGGCGGCGGCGGCGGCGGGGGAGGGGGGGGGTGGGGACGGGACGATCGAGGGAACTCGGGTGGTGGAGGAGGTTGGGAGTCGCGACCGCGCGGGAACTTTAATCGTGACGATGGTCCGCGCGGACGAGACGACCGGTTCGAGCGGAGGGACGACGGCCCCCGCCCGGCGGGGAACTTCGGTAAGGTCGGGCCGGGGTTTGATCGGCCGTTTGCCGCACCGTCCAAGCCGGCAGCCAAGACGCCGACGGACTGGTCGGCTGCAGCCGATTGGTACGACAACCTCGTGGGCGACGAGGGCAGCGAGTATCACCGCGAGGTGGTCCTGCCGGGCACGCTCAAGCTGCTGGGCGAGGTCGGGGGCAAGCGGGTGTTGGATGTGGCGTGTGGGCAGGGGGTGCTGTCTCGAATGTTGCACGGGCGCGGGGCGATTGTGTCCGGTGTTGACGCGGCTGAGGGGCTGATCGCGGCTGCCCGGGAACGGAATGCGTCGCTCGACACGGCGGTGGTGCCGGCTCCGGATTTTGCGCTGGCCGATGCGACATCGCTCGCGGGGGTGTCGGAGGACACGTTCGAGCTGGCTGCGTGTGTGCTGGCGATTCAAAACATTCACCCGCTTCAGCCGGTGTTCGCCGAGGTGGCCAAGCGGCTGAAAGTGGGCGGGGCGTTTGTGGTGGTGATGATGCACCCGGCGTTTCGCTCCCCGAAGGCGACATTCTGGGGCTGGGAGCCGAGCGCCGAGGGCGCATCCGGCGTGCAGTTCCGCCGGGTTGACAAGTATCTCACGCCGCGGAAGGAGCCGATTGTGATGCACCCGGGCAAGAAAACTGGGGAATACACCTGGACGTTCCACCGGCCCATCGGCGACTACGTCAACGCCGCGCGGAAAGCCGGGCTGCTGACGGACGCGATGGAGGAGTGGCCCAGCCACAAGGTGAGCGACTCCGGGCCGAGGGCTCCGGCTGAGAACGTGTCGAAGAAGGAGATTCCAATGTTTCTGGCGCTGCGGTGTGTGAAGGTGGCCGCGGCTACTTGACGACTTCGAGGCGGCAGAGGTCGAGTGTGCGTTTTTCGCGCTTGAGGGTGAGGTTCAGGTCCTTGGCGAACTTTTCCGGCGATGGGTCCGCCGAGGCGGCGTCGCCGCGTTAGACGGTCAGAAACACCATGCTGTTTGAAACCGTCGTTTCGTTGATCATGGGCGTGTTCAACGACACTCCGAGGATATCGAGCACATTGAAGAGCTGCCCGCCTGTCGAATGCAGTTCGCGGTTGCGATCGGACAAGGTGACGGTGAATGTGGGTGGGTCGCCGGTGTTTGTATCGGGTAAGGGCAGTTTCGGTGTGCCGGTGAAGACGACGACGTCGCGTTCGGCTTTAAAGGGCACGAATCGCAAGTTTTGGCCACTTGCGATTGAGATTATCGAGGCGAGCCCGGACAGGATGAGTTTGGTGGGCGCTCCACGCGTGACGACGAAGTCGCCGTCGAGGGTCGATTCGAGGAGTTGGGCCTCGCCCTCGATCTTCCACCTCGGAAGCGCCGTAAGGCTCTGCGCGGCGGCGATGAGGGAGAAGCGCCCGAAGCCGAAGGTCATCGAGCTCTGTTTGAGCGTGCCGTCGGGCTCGGACCGGAGGACCATGGCGTCAGGGCCTTGGGGCGGTGCGTTGGCCTGGCCGGGATTGAGGTCGCGATAGAAGTCCATGCGTTCGGGCGGGAAGGGCACGGCGACGAAATGTACTGCCGAGCAGGGGGCGGGGGTACAGGTGGCATGGAGGACCTTCCGCCACTGGGCTGCTGGGGACAGGTGCTGGCGCGACCGCGACCGGGATCTGCGACGTCTTCCAAATCCTCGCGTATTCATCAGCCCCGCGGCTCAGCTCGAGAATGGCGACTGCGGTCGATGCGACTTTGCTGGCCATGAGGACTACCAGCTCGGCGGTTGAGGTTGAAACGGGGGCGACGGTGATGGCGGTTTCGGTGCCGGTGCCGCCCTTTGGCTAGCACACGCAATGCGGTCGCTCGCTCAAATGAAACCAATCGACCTTTCCCCGCCCGCTGCGCCGCGACGCCGCAGAGTGCCCCCTTCCTCCTACTCGCGGTTTACCTACACTCGTTTGACACACAGGAGAACCGCAATGGACGGGAAAACGAGCGTCAAGCCAGCCGCCGCCGAGTTCGCTTACGAGCCGATCGTGCAGCTCGGCCACGACACGACCGAGTACCGCAAGATCGCCGAGCCGGCGGGCTTGGTCGAGCGGGTACGGGTCGGCGGGGCGTCGTACCTGAGGGTGGAGCAGGAGGCGCTGCGGCTGCTGTCGCGGCAGGCGTTTGTCGACATCTCGTTCTACCTGCGCACGGCCCACCTCAAGCAGCTCGCCGAGGAACTCAAAGACCCCGAAGCCTCCGACAATGACCGGTTCGTCATCTACACCCACCTGCAGAACGCGGTGGTGGCCGCAGCCGGCAACCTTCCCACCTGCCAGGACACCGGCACGGCCATCGTCATGGGGAAAAAGGGACAGCGCGTCCTAACCGACGGCGACGACGTCCGCGCGATCTCTCACGGCATTTGGGAGACGTATCAGGAGAAGTGCCTGCGATACTCGCAGATCGCGCCGCTGGAGATGTTCAAGGAGAAGAACACGGCGAGCAACCTCCCCGCCCAGGTCGACCTGTACGCCGATACGACGCCGGAGCACGCCGACGAGTACGACTTTCTGTTCATCGCCAAGGGGGGTGGGAGCGCGAACAAGGCGTACCTGTTTCAGTCGACGCCGGCGGTGCTCAATGAGAAGGACCTCGAGGCGTTCGTGCGGGGGAAGCTGAAGGACATCGGCACCAGCGCCTGCCCTCCGTATCACCTGGCGCTGGTGGTGGGTGGGACGAGCGCCGAAGCCAATCTCAAAACCGTCAAGCTCGCCTCCTGCGGGTACTACGACCACCTGCCCACCACCGGCAGCCCGGGCGGGCGGGCGTTTCGCGACACGGCATGGGAGAAGCGGATTCTCAAGATCGCGCAGGAATCGAAGATCGGGGCGCAGTTCGGCGGGAAGTACTTCGCGCATGACGTGCGCGTGGTGCGGATGCCGCGGCACGCGGCCAGCATGCCGATTGGCTTGGGTGTGTCGTGCTCGGCTGACCGGCAGATCAAAGCCAAGATCACCGCCGACGGCGTGTTTCTCGAGCAGCTCGAGACCAATCCCGGGCGGTTTCTTCCCGCCGACAAGCCCGAGCTCGCCCCGCCAGTGAAGGTGAACCTCGACCTCGGGATGGAGGCGGTGCGGAGGGTGCTGTCCCAATTTCCAGTCAAGACGCGCGTCGAGCTTACCGGCACGCTGATCGTCGCCCGAGACGCGGCGCACGCGCGGCTCAAGCAGATGATCGACGCGGGTCAGCCCATGCCGCAGTACTTCAAGGACCACCCCGTGTACTACGCCGGCCCGGCCAAGACCCCGGAGGGGATGCCCACCGGCAGCTTCGGCCCGACCACAGCCGGCAGGATGGACTCGTTCGTCGACCAGTTCCAAGCCCTCGGCGGCTCGCTGATCATGCTCGCCAAGGGCAACCGATCCAACGCCGTCACCGACGCCTGTCGCAAGCACGGCGGGTTCTACCTCGGCAGCATCGGCGGCCCGGCTGCGATTCTCGCGCAGTCGAACATTCGCAAAGTCGAGTTGGTGGACTTCGAGGACATGGGGATGGAGGCGGTTCGCAAGATCGAGGTCGTGGACTTCCCCGCGTTCATCGTGGTCGACGACAAGGGGAACGACTTCTTCGAGGCGTTGTAGTCGGCCTTGCGATGGATCACCGACCGCGTGCTAGAATTCGGGGAACATGGAAGAGGACATTGACAGTGTTTCAAAGTCGATCCGCCGCGAGCGGGTGGCCCGCGCACGGCGACTGACGGTCGACGAGCGCGTGTCCGAGGGCGGCCCCCTCTTCGACTACGCATGCTCGATTACGATCTCCGGGATCAAATGCCAAAATCCCGGCATCTCGGACGCGGACGCGATGTTCGAACTTCGCCGACGCCTCGCCATCGGAGAGCGCCGCCAAGCCCGAGCCGTGTCGACCACCGGAGCGTCATGACCGCAACGCCGAATCAGGTCGTCATCTCTCTCGTCTCCGCGCTCGACGCCGAGGGTGTCGCCTGCATGCCGGTCGGGTCGTTCTCAAGCAATGCCTACGGAATCCCACGGTCGACCAAGGACGCCGGCGTCCTTGTTCAGTCCGACCACGACATCGCTCGCCTGTTGGGTGAGAGACTGGGTGCGGACTTTCGGTTCGAGCCACCAATGAGCCTCGAAACC